>RFIR01000314.1 GCA_003695135.1 Alphaproteobacteria bacterium
CGGCATCCTCCAGCATCGCCTCGGTCTGGGAGAATTCCGGGTGGCGTTCGAGAAGGCCCAGCCGCGCCCGCTTCAGCCCGACATCGTAATAGTCGGTCATGCCGTCATAGCCGACGACGCGGAAGCCTTCTTCCAGCAGAAGACGGGAGAGGTGAAAGCCGATGAATCCGGCGCTGCCGGTGACCAGCACGGTACGCATGGCCAAGCTATAGCTCCAATCCCGCCGCGAACAAGCCCGCGCAGCCGCGCAGGCGGACAGACGCAATCCGGCCCGGAGCGGCGTGCCCCGGGCCGGCAGACGCTGCGTCCGGGCCTACATCACATAGGCGCGCTCGCCATGTTCGTTGAGATCGAGCCCCTCGCGCTCGGCATCGGGCTCCACCCGCAGCCCGGTGACGGCCTGCACGATCTTGAGGATGACGAAGGACAGCACGCCGCACCAGAGGATGGTGATGAGGACCGCCTTGATCTGGATCCAGCTCTGCAGGGCCATGCTCATCCCCTCGCCATAGCCGGTGCCGCCCAGCGCGGCCGAGGTGAAGATGCCGGTGCCGATGGCGCCGATGATGCCGCCGATGCCGTGGATGCCGAACACGTCGAGGCTGTCGTCATAGCCGAAGCGGTTCTTGACCGGCCCGACGAAGACATAGCAGCCCGCCGAGGCCAGCGCGCCCAGCACGATGGCGCCGACCGGGCCGACCGTCCCGCAGGCGGGCGTGATCGCCACCAGCCCGGCGATCATGCCCGAGGCCGCGCCCAGCATCGAGGCCTTGCCGCGTGTCATCGCCTCGATCAGTGACCAGGCGAGGATGGCGCCGGCCGTGGCCACGAAAGTGTTCATCATCGCCAGACCCGCGCCGCCATTGGCCTCCAGATTCGAACCGGCATTGAAACCGAACCAGCCCACCCACAGGATCGCCGCGCCCACCAGCGTCAGCGTCATCGAATGGGGCGCGAGGTTTTCCACGCGGAAGCCGATGCGCGGGCCGATGACGAGGGCCGCGACCAGCGCCGCGACGCCGGCATTGATGTGCACCACCGTACCGCCGGCAAAGTCGAGCGCGCCCATGTTGTAGATCAGCCCCGCACCGTCCCAGACCATGTGCGCGACCGGGAAATAGACGAAAGTGACCCAGAGCAGCGCGAACAGCAGCACGGCGGAAAACTTCATCCGCTCGGCAAAGCCGCCGACGATCAGCGCCGGGGTAATGGCGGCAAAGGTCATCTGGAAGGCAATGAAGACGTATTCGGGGATCACCACGCCCTCGGTGAAGGTCGCGGCCATCGAATCGGGGCCGACGCCGGCGAGAAACAGCTTGCCGAACCCGCCCCAGAAGGCCGAGCTCCCGCCGCCGAAGGCGAAGGAATAGCCGTAGATCACCCACACCACGATGACGAGCGCGGCGATCATCGTGCATTGCATCAGTACCGAGAGCATGTTTTTCGCGCGCACAAGCCCGCCATAGAACAGCGCGAGCCCGGGTATGATCATGAACAGCACCAGAAGCGTTGCGGTCATCATCCACGCGACATCGCCCTTGAACATTGTCTGCACCACCTCAGTGGTATCGGCGGTTTCCTGCGCGAAGGCGGGCAGGGCGAGCGCCGCGGCAAGCCCGGCCGCGCCGGCAATACGGGTTCGGTTCATCGGTTGGTCCCCCATTTCCTGTCTGTATGGTTCACAGCGCGTCCTGACCGGATTCGCCGGTACGCACCCGGACCGCCTGCTCGACATCGAGCACGAAGATCTTGCCGTCGCCGATCTTGCCGGTGCGGGCGGTGGCGGTGAGCGTTTCGACCACCTTCTCGGTCAGCGATTCCGGCACCACGATCTCCAGCCGGATCTTGGGCACGAAATTCACCACATATTCCGCGCCGCGATAGATTTCGGTGTGGCCGGACTGGCGGCCGTAACCCTTGATTTCCGAGACCATCAGCCCCTGCACGCCGCAGGCGGTGAGCGCCTCGCGCACCTCCTCCAGCTTGAAGGGCCTGATGGCAGCGATGATCAGTTTCATGCTTGTCCTCTTTCCGCTGTTCCCGCCGGGCCGGGCCGGGGGTTCGACAGAGGAGATGCAAGTGGCGTGCCAAGCTGGGAACAGCCATTAATCCATTGATAAACATGGAAAATACCGTCTCGCCGCAAAATGAGACACAATGTTCTGCCCGAAATACAGGCATAAAATCGGGGCTGGCCAACTTGTGCTCAATAATTGATCATCCGGCCGCAGGGGTCGCATCCGCGCCAATCCGTCTCCCCCCCTCTACATTCGGGCGGCGATGGGCTATGCTGCGTAAAAGCCGGGACAAGAGGCTGAGCAGTTTCAGGCGGATCATGGCGCGCAAGACGAAAGCGAACCGGGCGGCGGAGCGTCCGGCGCCGCGCAGACCGACGCGGCAGCGCAGGCCGGCCCCGCCGAAACGGGGGGCCGGGCTGGTCGAGCGCGCCCTGCGCTGGGTGCTCCTGTGGGTTCTGCGCATCCTGTGGCGGATCGCCTGGCGGGTGGGCGCGGTCACCGCGCTGGTCCTTGCCGGGGCGGTCGCCTATTACACCGCCACCCTGCCGCCGGTCGATCAGCTGCTGGACGGGCGCGATCGCGGCTCGGTCACGCTTCTGGACAAGGACGGCAACGTCTTCGCCTGGCGCGGCGACCAGTTCGGCGGCCAGCTGCGCTCGACCGAGGTCTCGCCGCATCTGAAGAACGCGGTGATCGCCACCGAGGATCGCCGCTTCTACCACCATTTCGGCGTCGATCCGCTGGGCATCCTGCGCGCGCTCTACATCAACCTGCGCGCCGGGCGCATGGTGCAGGGCGGCTCGACCCTGACCCAGCAGACCGCCAAGGTGGTGTTTCTGGAAAACGAACGCAGCTGGGAACGCAAGCTGCGCGAGGTGCCGCTGGCGCTGGCGATGGAGCTGAAATACGCCAAGGACGACATCCTGTCGATCTACATGAACCGGGTCTATCTCGGCGCCGGCACCTATGGCTTCGAGGCCGCCGCCCAGCGCTATTTCGGCAAGAGCGCGCGCGAGGTAAACCCGGCCGAGGCGGCGATGCTGGCCGGGCTGCTCAAGGCGCCGTCGCGCTATGCGCCCACCTCCGACCTCGCTGCCGCACAGGGCCGGGCGGCGGTGATCATCGGGCTGATGCATGATCAGGGCTTCCTGACCGATGCGCAGGCGCAGGCGGCGCTCGACCGGCCGGCGGAGCTGTCGCAGGCGGCGGCCCAGCGCGCGGGGGGCTATTTCGCCGACTGGGTGATGGAAAGCGGTCCGGCCTTCCTGACGCGGTCCACGGCAGAGGATGTCGAGATCGCCACCACCTTCGATCCCGCCATCCAGAAGGCGGCCGAGGCGGCGCTGGCGAAGGTGTTCGAGACGAAGGTGCGCAAGGGGTCCGAGGCCCAGGCGGCGATCGTGGTGCTGTCGGCCGACGGTGCGGTGCGCGCCATGGTCGGCGGGCGCGAGATCACCCCCCAGGCCGGGCAGTTCAACCGCGCCACCCAGGCGCTGCGCCAGACCGGATCGGTGTTCAAGCCGGTGGTCTATGCCGCAGCACTCGCCGCCGGCATGATGCCCAACGACATCGTCGAGGATGCGCCGATCAGCATCGAGGTGCCGGGCTCCGGCACCTGGACGCCGCGCAACTACGGCCGGACCTATCGCGGCCCGATCACCCTGACCGAGGCGCTGGCCCATTCCGTCAACACCGCCGCGGTGCGCGTGAGCGAGCAGGTCGGCCGCGACAAGGTCGTCGAGATGGCGCGCAAGCTGGGCATGTCGGGGCCCTTCGCGCCGGGACCGGCCATCGCGCTGGGCACCACCGAGGCGCCGCTGATCGACATGGCCGGGGTCTATGCCTGCTTTCTCAATGGCGGCATGCGCGTCACGCCCTATGGCGTGCGCCGGATCCGGCTGCGCGGCGAGAAGGGCGAGCTGCTCGGCTCGGACCGGGCCGAGCCGGTGCGGGTGCTGACGCCGCGGCAGGCGGCGCTTCTGACCGGTATGCTGCGCGAGGTGGTGGTGTCGGGCACCGGCCGGCGCGCGGCCCTCGCCGATCGCGAAATCGCCGGCAAGACCGGCACCACCTCGGCCGCGCGCGATGCATGGTTCATCGGCTTCTCGGCCCAGTATGTGGTCGCGGTCTGGATGGGCTATGACGACAACCGGCCGCTGAGCCACGTCACCGGTGGCGGGCTGCCGGCCGAGATCTTCCGCGAGACGATGCAGCGCATCCATGAGGGGCTGCCGGCCCTGCCGCTGCCGGCCGAGACGCCGCCGCCGGGCGAGGGCACGCTGATCGCCGCCGCGCCGACCCTTGCCGATCCCGACGCCGATCCGCTGAGCCTCGGCATCTTCCGCGACGTGCTGCGCGGTCTGGGGCTGGAAGCGACCGATCCTGATCGCCGTGCACGCAGGGAGCGGGAGCGCGCGGGCGCCGATCGTTGAGTACGATGGTCGGAACCACCCGATTCTGATTGCCAGAGGGCGTGGGCTGCCCCTTTGGGGGCCTCTGTCGGCCAGACCCTGTCGCTTCGCCTGGGCGCCGTGAAATGCGGCGCCAGTGAAGTTTTTCCCTATTTTCACTGTTTATTGGGAGAGACAACTGCAAAACCCTGCCGGCCAGACCCGGGCGTTGCGCTCGGGCGCCACGAAATTGTGGCGCACATGCGCTCTTCCTGTTTTCACTGTTGATTATCAAATATTGATTGGGGAATTATTTTCTAATTACTTTACGCGCGCGCAGTACACATTGGCAGAAAACGCGTCTCGCCTGGGATGCCCCGTCGCGTCGGAGTTTCGCAGGGGTCTCTACCAGCCAGAGCACGTCGCGTTCGATCCGATCCGCTCCCGCCTCCAAAGCCTGGGCACGCGCCTGCCAGTGCGGGCAGGGCCGCGAACGCCATGGCGTGAGAAGAGCGGACGAGCACGCGCCTGCCCGGCTCGCTCCGCTCCGTGGCGGACGAATTCGTTCGGGCACGACATGATCACCGCCGGCCGCGGC
>RFIR01000315.1 GCA_003695135.1 Alphaproteobacteria bacterium
GCGGCCGGAAGGGCCAGCAGGCCCGCGACAAGCAGAATCACCATACGCATGGGCGCCAGCCTGCCGGGGAAATGTGGCGCTCCGGTGGACGGAGGCGGGGAAATCAGGACGAATTTTCGCCGATCCCGGCCAGGGCCAGCGGCACGGGACCGCCCGTCGCCCAGTCCAGAAGCTCGGCCGTATGCACCACCGGCACCGGGGTGCCGCTGCCGATCTGCATCATGCAGCCGATATTGCCCGCGGCGATCACCTGCGGGGACAGCGCCTCCAGCGTGCCGACCTTGCGCCGCCTGAGCTCGCCCGCGAGCTCGGGCTGCAGCAGGTTGTAGGTGCCGGCCGAGCCGCAGCACAGATGCGCGTTTTCCGGCTCCACCACCTCGAATCCGGCCGCGCGCAGCAGCGCCTTGGGCGCCTCGGTGATCTTCTGGCCGTGCTGCAGCGAACAGGCGGCGTGATAGGCCACCCGCAGCCGCGGCGCGTTGCCGGCGTCGTGCAGGCCGAGTTCCTGCATCACCTCGCTGATGTCGCGGGCCAGCCCGGCGATGCGGGCGGCCTCGGCCGCCAGCGGATGGCCGGCGAAGATATGGCCGTAATCCTTGACCGTGGTGCCGCAGCCGGAGGTGTTGATCACCACCGCATCGAGCGGGGCGCGTGCATCCTCGGCGATCCAGGCCCGGATGTTGCGCGCCGCCGTCTCGCGCCCCTCATCGGTCCGGCCCATATGGTGGGCCAGCGTGCCGCAGCAGCCGGCGCCGCGGGCGATCACCACCTCCGCCCCGTGCCGGGTCATGAGGCGCACGGTGGCCTCGTTGATGGCCGGCGCCAGCGCGCGCTGCGCGCAGCCGGTCATCAGCGCCACCCGCATGCGCCGCTCGCCCTCGGCCGGGATCACCTGCGGCAGGTCGAGCGGCGAGGGCGGGTCGAGCGCGGGCGGCGCCATGTCGATCATCGCCCGCATCTCGGCCGGCATCAGCCTTCGGAACGGCCGGCCGAGCCAGGCCCCGAGGATCGCCAGCCGGAACCGCCCCGGCCAGGGCAGGATGCGCGCCAGCAGCCAGCGCAGGAGCCGTTGCTTCAGGGGCCGCCGGTAATGCTGTTCGATGTATTCGCGCGCGTGATCGACCAGATGCATGTAGTTCACGCCCGAGGGGCAGGTGGTCATGCAGGACAGGCAGCTGAGGCAGCGGTCGACATGTTTGACGGTGCGGGCATCGGGGGGCGCGCCGCTCTCCAGCATCTGCTTGATGAGGTAGATGCGCCCGCGGGGACTGTCGAGTTCGTCGCCGAGGATGCGGTAGGTCGGGCAGGTCGCGGTGCAGAAGCCGCAATGCACGCAGCTGCGCAGGATGGCGTTGGAGCGCGCGATCAGCGGATCGGCGAGCTGTTCGGGGGTAAAGCTGGTCTGCATCAGAAGCCGGTTTTCGGAATGGTGCGGGCACGCGCGGTCGTTGAGGCCGGTCGGGGGAAGCGCACCCCCGCCGCCCGATTTCCGTGATAGCAACGAAACCGGAGCGACGGTATCGCCCCTTGCTTCACCGAGGCGTCAGCCTCGGATCGCGCCCCGCCCCGCCCCCCAGGGCGGGCGCGATACCGCGCCCACCCTCGGTGCGGGTCGCGATCCTCTCCGTTCTGTTGGTCCGGGCGGTGCCGAGTCGTGGCAACGGTCGCATTGCCTTTCCGTTCGACCGACGCTGAGTATGGCTCCCGTCGCACTCCACCCTCTTCTCTGGCGCCGCTCACCCCATCCTCCCCGGATTGAGGATGCCGCGTGGATCGAACTTCGCCCGCAGCGCCTGCGCGATCCGCGCCAGCGGCGCCGGTTCGGGGTGGAAGGCGCCGAGCCGGCGGCGGGTTCCGGCCGCGGCACGGATCAGCGTGGCATGGCCGGCGAAATCGCCCAGCCTTGCGCGCAGATCGGTGCCGGGCGCGACCTCGGCCCAGATCAGCCCGCCGCCCCAGTCGAAGACCAGCCGCTCCGCCCCGATCCGCGTCGCGATCCCCGCCGCCTCGCTTGGCTTGACCGACAGCCGCCAGACATCACCCTCGGTGCCGTGCAGCGCCGCCACATCGCGGATCCAGGCCCAGCCGGCATCGGTGCCATGGCCGCCGCTCTCTCCTGCCACCCGCGTCTCGATCTCCACCGGGCCGTAGCCGGCCAGCAGATCCTTCAGCCGCCCGCTGCGATAGTCGACCTGCTCGCCAAAGCCCTCGATGCGGATCATGGTCACCGGATCGCCGTCGAGCCCGGCCGGCACATGCGCCGCGCCCGAGACCTCCCAGGGCGAGGCCAGCGTCGCGGCCATGGCGGCAATCGCGCGTTCGGGCGTCAGCCCGTGGAGCAGCAGCACCGCGGCGGCCTCCGGCTTCGGCAGGACCTTGAAGGCGACCTCGGTGATCAGCCCCAGCGTGCCGTAGGAGCCGCAGAGGAGCTTGACGAGATCGTAGCCGGTGACGTTCTTCATCACCCGCCCGCCATTCTTGACGATCCGCCCGTTGCCATCGACGAAGCGCACCCCGATCAGCGCGTCGCGGCACGCACCGGCGCGCAGGCGGCGCGGGCCGGACAGGTTGCAGGCCACAACCCCGCCGATGGTGGGCTCGCCACTGGTTCGGAGGAGCCCGCGCCAGTCCGGCGGCTCGAAGGGCAGCATCTGCCCCTCCGCCGCCAGTGCTGCCTCGATCTCGGCCAGCGGCGTGCCGGCGCCGGCGACCAGCGTCAGCGCGCCGGGATCGTAGAGCGAGATGCCGCGCATGCGCCCGGTGCCCAGCCCGCGCCCGGCCGTGACCGGATTGCCGAGCGCGCGTTTCGTGCTGCCGCCGCGGATCTCGAAGGGCGCATTGGCTCCGGCGATCGCCTCGGCCAGTTCGCGCTCGTCTTCGGGGCTGAAGAGATCGAGCGTGGACGTCTCAGCCACCGCGGCGACCCTCGCTGACCGAAAGCGGGAAGACCTTGGCCGGGTTGAGCCGCCAGGCGGGGTCGAACACGTCCTTGACATCCATCTGCGCGTCGAGGTCGTCGGCATCGAACTGGGTCGTCATCAGGTCGCGCTTTTCCACGCCCACGCCGTGCTCGCCCGACAGGCAGCCGCCGGCCTCGACGCAGAGCTTGAGGATGTCGGCGCCCAGCTTCTCGGCGGTTTCCAGATCGCCGGGCCTGTTGGCATCGAAGATGATCAGCGGGTGCAGATTGCCGTCGCCGGCGTGAAAGACATTGGAGACCTGCAGCCCGTATTGCGCGGACAGCTCGCCGATGCGGCGCAGCACCATCGGCAGCTCGCCCACCGGGATCACCCCGTCGAGGCAGATATAGTCGCCGATCTGCCCCATGGCGCCGAAGGCCGATTTGCGGCCCTTCCAGATCAGCGCCGATTCCTCGGCCGAGCCGCTCTCGCGCAGCACTTCCGGGTCATGCCGCTCGGCAATGGCGCGGATGCGGGCGAGCTGGGCGTCGATCTCGGCCGACGATCCCTCGACCTCGACGATCAGCAGCGCCTCGACATCCGGGTAGCCGGCATGGACGAAGGCCTCGCAGGCGCGGATGCAGGGCCGGTCCATGAACTCGATCGCCACCGGCAGCACCCCGGCGCGGATGATGGCCGAGACGCAGGCCCCGGCGGTCTCGGCAGAGCCGAAGCCCATCAGCACCGGGCGCGCGCCCTCCGGCTTGGGCAGGATGCGCAGCGTCGCCTCGGTGACGATGCCGAGCTGGCCCTCCGAGCCGCAGATCACGCCAATGAGGTCATAGCCCGGCGCGTCGAGATGGGCGCCGCCGATCTCGACCACCGTGCCGTCCACCAGCACCATTTTCACGCCGAGCAGGTTGTTGGTGGTCACGCCGTATTTGAGGCAGTGGGCGCCGCCAGAATTCATGCCGATATTGCCGGCGATGGCGCAGGCGAGCTGGCTGGAGGGATCGGGGGCGTAGAAGAAGCCCAGCGCCTCGACCGCGCCGGTGACCGAAAGATTGGTGCGGCCGGCCTCGACGCGGATGAAGCGGTTTTCGGTGTCGATCTCCAGCACCCTGTCGAGCCGCGCCACGCCGAGGATCACGCTGTCGGCGGTGGGCAGCGCGCCGCCCGAAAGCGAGGTACCCGCGCCGCGCGGGACCACCGGCACGCCTTCCTCGTTGCAGATGCGCAGCGCCGCCGCGACCTCCTCGGTGGAGGCGGGCAGGATCGCGGCCAGAGGCGGGCAGCGATAGGCGGTCAGCGCATCGCATTCATAGGCGCGGGTCTCGGCGGGATCGTCGATGACCGCATCCGCGCCCAGCACCTCGCGCAGCCGCGCCACCAGCCGCGGCTTGCGGTCGAGCACCGCGCTGTCGGGAACCGGCATGTCCATGGGTCGTCCTCTCCTGACTTGTCCCCAATCTGGGCGGTCGGCGGAACGGATGCAACGGGTTTGGCGTGGTTCCCGAATGAAGCGCAGCCTGCGGCGCGGCTCCGGGGTTCACTCGCCAGCGGCCCGGCCGCCTTGCCGCCATCACGGCCAGCTCGCCGGTCTCCCGAAGCGCAAGGCGTCGCGGCAATCGCGATCAAGTTCTTGAAAAATAGTTGGAAGAGACCGCTGCGAAACTCCGGCGCGACCGGGCAGCTAGATTCGCAAACCAAGTGCGAGACGCGTTTTCTGCCAATGTGTACTGCGCACGCGTAAAGTAATTAGAAAATAATTCCCCGATCAATATTTACCAAATAGGTAAAAAAATAAGGAACAATCTTCGCCGGCGCCGCATTTCGCGGCGCCCGAGCGCAGCGCCCGGATCTGGCCAGCGGAGTTTCGCAGGGGTCTCTAGAAAATAACTGCGAAATCAATATTTTCCAATCAACTGTGTAAATGAGAAGAACGCCCATGGCGCCACAATTTCGTGGCGCCCGCGCGGAACGCTCGGGTCTGGCTGGTTGAGTTTTGCAGGGGTCTCTATCAAACAAATGAAAACCGGGAACAAACTTCGCTGGCGCCACGATTTCGCCTCCGCCCGGGCACATCGGCACGGGCTGCCGCTGCCTGCCGCGATGCATGAGCGTCATGCCTTTCCGCTCCCCGGCCTCGTGCCGCCCTTTCCTGATGGGCCCGGATGATCGCGATAGCCGGGCCCTTTCCCGCGCCTCGACGCACCCGGTTTCGAAAGCTTCTGGCATTCTCGCCAGACGGGTCGGTCGAAGGGGCGGCTGGTGTGAGACCGAGTTTGAAGTGGACCTGCCCCGGGTGGCGGCTTTCACGTTCCCGGTTGGGATTGCAGAGCTGAGCGCCACCCCATCAGAGGCGGCCCGCATTGGCGCGACCGCATGACGTCCATGGTTTCACGAAAATCCCCGCCGGTGGCTTCCCATCGTACCGAAGCGCCCCGCAAGGGGGCAGGCGATCCTCCGCCATCGCGGCATGGCCTCATCGATTTCACACTTTCATTCCTGCGCCAAACCGCCTATATGCCGCGCAGCGCCGACGGCCCGCCGTCCGGCGCCCGCTGCCATTGCGACCATGCTGGACGACATCCCGGCACCGGCCGCACCGACAACCCCTCGCAGGAAGGAGTAGCCCGATGTCGATCACCCCTGCCGAAAAGGAACGGCTGATCAAGGAATATGCCACCAGGGAGGGCGATACCGGTTCGCCGGAGGTGCAGGTCGCCATACTGACCAGCCGCATCGCCACCCTGACCGAGCATTTCAAGACGCACAAGAAGGACAATCATTCCCGGCGGGGGCTTTTGAAGATGGTCAGCAAGCGCCGCAAGCTGCTCGATTACGTCAAGAGCCGTGACGAGGCACGCTATCGCGACCTGATCGGGCGGCTCGGCATCCGCCGCTGAACCGAACCACCGGCGCGCCCCTTGCGGGGCGCGTCTTCGTCGGGCCGGCTGCGCCCGGGCCCCGTGGGGGCGAACGCAGCCATACGCCGATGCGCCCCGGCACCAGGCTCCGACCGGGATGCGCAGTGGAGTTGATGGAGGGAGCCCGTCCCGAGGGGGACGCCGTCGGGCCGGCCAGGGGGCCGGACCCATGACAAGGATGACGCAATGTTCGAGATAACCCGGAAATCGATGGAATGGGGCGGCCGGACCCTGACGCTGGAGACGGGCAAGATCGCCCGGCAGGCCGATGGTGCGGTGGTCGCCACCATGGGCGAAACCTCGGTGCTGGCCACCGTGGTCTTCGAGAAGCAGCCCAGGGAGGGCCTCGATTTCTTCCCGCTCACCGTCCACTACCAGGAAAAGTACTATGCCGCCGGAAAGATCCCCGGCGGGTTCTTCAAGCGCGAGGCCAAGCCGACCGAGAAGGAGGTGCTGACCTCGCGGCTGATCGACCGCCCGATCCGTCCGCTTTTCGTGCCGGGATTCAGGAACGAGACCCAGGTCATCGTCACGGTGCTCAGCCACGATCTGGAAAACGATCCCGACATCGTCGGCATGATCGCCGCCTCGGCGGCGCTGACGCTGTCCGGCGTGCCGTTCCTCGGCCCGATCGGTGCGGCGCGGGTCGGCTTCACCGATGGCCAGTATGTGCTCAACCCCTCGGTCGACGACATGGCCCGGCTGAGCGAGAATCCCGACCAGCGGCTCAACCTCGTGGTTGCCGGCACCGCCGATGCGGTGATGATGGTGGAATCGGAGGCCTATGAGCTTTCCGAGGCCGAGATGCTGGGCGCCGTGACCTTCGGCCATCAGGCAATGCAGCCGGTGATCGAGATGATCATCGACCTGGCCGAGGAAGCGGCGAAGGACCCCTACGATTTCCAGCCCGAGGATCGCAGCGAACTGAAGGCCAAGATCCTGCCGCTGGTCGAGGCACCGCTGCGCGATGCCTTCTCGACCGTCGACAAGCTGGAGCGGCAGGACAAGATCGCCGCGGCAAAGCAGGCGATGATCGAGGGGCTGGACGAGGCCGAGCTGGAAGGCAATGCCGCCGGTGAATGCTTCAAGGCGATTCAGGCCGAGATCATGCGTTCGGCGGTGATCGACTCCGGCCGCCGCATCGACGGGCGCGATCTGGTCACGGTGCGGCCGATCGACTGCGCCGTGGGGCTGTTGCCGCGCACCCACGGCTCGGCGCTGTTCACCCGCGGCGAGACCCAGGCACTGGTCATCACCACGCTCGGCACCGGCGATGACGAGCAGATCATCGACGCGCTGGAAGGCGAGTGGCGCGAACGCTTCCTGCTGCACTACAACTTCCCGCCCTATTCGGTGGGCGAGGCCGGGCGCATGGGACCTCCGGGCCGGCGCGAGATCGGCCATGGCAAGCTGGCGTGGCGGGCGCTGCAGGCGGTGCTGCCGCCGGCGACCGATTTCCCCTACACCATCCGGCTGGTCAGCGAGATCACCGAATCGAACGGCTCGTCCTCGATGGCCACGGTCTGCGGCTCCAGCCTGTCGATGATGGATGCCGGCGTGCCGCTCAAGGCCCCGGTGGCCGGTGTCGCCATGGGGCTGATCCTGGAAGGGGACGGCCGCTTTGCGGTGCTGACCGACATCCTCGGCGACGAGGATCATCTGGGCGACATGGACTTCAAGGTCGCCGGCACCGAGGCGGGCATCACCAGCCTGCAGATGGACATCAAGGTCGCCGGCATCACCCCCGCGATCATGGAGAAGGCGCTGGCCCAGGCGAAGGACGGGCGGCTGCACATCCTGGGCGAGATGTCCAAAGCGCTGAGCCAGGGACGCTCGGAGTTCTCCGCCCATGCGCCGCGCATCGAGACCATGACCATTCCGACCGACAAGATCCGCGAGGTGATCGGTTCGGGCGGCAAGGTGATTCGCGGCATCGTCGAGGAATCGGGCGCCAAGGTCGACATCAACGACGATGGGGTGATCAAGATCGCCTCGCCCGATGCGGCGGCGATCGAGAAGGCGCGCAGCATGATCCACGCCATCGTGGCCGAGCCCGAGGTCGGCCAGATCTACACCGGCAAGGTGGTCAAGATCATGGATTTCGGCGTGTTCGTTAACTTTTTCGGCAAGCGGGACGGGCTGGTCCACGTGTCGGAAATGGCCAAGACCCGCGTGCGGCACCCCTCCGATATCGTCAAGGAGGGCCAGGAAGTGAAGGTCAAGCTGCTGGGCTTCGACGATCGCGGCAAGGTGCGCCTGTCGATGAAGATGGTCGATCAGGAGACCGGCAGGGAGAGCCGGCCCGAGCCCGCGGCCGAATAACGCCCGGGGCCCAGCAGGCCCGACCGACAGGCTTCAGGCGGACCGCCATGCGGCGGTCCGCTTTATTTTCGGCGAATTTTCAGCTAATCAGCAATGGGGGGAGTGTTATTGAATTGGGTGGGGTGATCTCGTGCGAATCCGTGTTCCTGTTCCCGTTTACGTCCCCGGTACCTCGACGCCCCCGACCTCAGGCGACGATACGATCAGCGCCACCGCCAGCGGCGATGTCATCCGCGGGCTCGGCGGCAACGACACGCTGAGCAGCGCCTTCGACAATGTCACGCTGAACGGCGGCACCGGCAATGACAGCCTCGTCACCAGCTACACGGTGGTGAACCCGCCCGCGCCCGGCTCGCTGTTCGCGCAGCAGAGCGGCGGGACGGGCGATGACAGCCTGACAAGCTATCTGCGGGTCGAGGGCAGCAACGACGCCTCGACGGCGATAAACAGCTACGGCGGCACAGGCGCCGACATCATCGACATCACCTTTCTGGCCTGGTCCTTCTCGGCCAACAACGACACCGCCATCACCGCCAATGGCGGCGACGGGGCCGACACGATCACCGTCAGCGCCGGGGCGTGGGGCAATTTCTCGCGCATCGACACCAGGGTGAATGCCGGGGCGGGCGACGACACGGTCAACAGCAGCGCCGTCACCCGGGCGGGCGGGCTGAACGAGATCTACCAGACCCTGACCGGCAAGGATGGCATCGACCGGCTCACCGCCAGCTCGCGCGCCGACTCCGCCTTCACCAATGTCTATTTCAACCACGAGATCAAGGGCGGCACCGGCGATGACGAGCTGACCTCGATCGTCAGCGTCGATCAGACCGCGCTCGATGCCACCACCAAGATCGACCTCAGGGGCGGCGCCGGCAACGACATCATCACCTCCGACACCGTCACCCGCACCAATGTCGGTACCGCGGCCAACAGTCAGAACTTCTATGGCGGCCGTGGCGATGACAGCTTCGACATCCGCACCGATATCGGTGCCTATCAGGGCAACGACATCTCGACCCTCGAGGTGCGCGCCGCTTCGGGCGACGACGTCATCGCCATGTTCACCCATGTCGATCATTCGGGTCTGAGCGGCTTCAACTCCACCTCGGTCAACCGCGCCATTGCCGGCGGCGGAAGCGATCTGGTGACGCTTGATCTTTCGGCCACCGGCGGGGCGGGACCCAACAAGAGCTTCACGCTGCGCAATGTCGGCTTCGGCAATGGCGGCGGCGATGTCATGACCGCACGGGTCGACGATTCCGCGGCCGGCTCCGGCGTCACGGCGCTGGTGGAGAATGCGCTCGACGGCGGCGGCGGCGGCGATGCGCTGACCGGCGAGGTCTCGGCCGCCAGCCAGGGCCGCAGCGTGCTGCTGGGCGGCGCGGGCATGGACAGCCTGACCCTGCGCGGCGGGGTGAACAATGTCGCGGTCGGCGGTGCGGGACGCGACCTGATTGACCTGACCGCGAGCCCGGGCGCCGACATCCTCGAATTCCGCACCGGGGTCGATGAAGGCCGGGACACGGTGCTGGGCTGGGACCGCGCCAGCGATGTGCTCAACATCCTCGATGCGGCGGGCAACGCCATCGCCGATGCCGGCGCGCCCGGGCTGGCGGATGATTTCGACGCGCTGGTGACGGTAAGCTTCAATGGCGCCTCGGCGGTGCTGACCACCATCGACGGCACCCGGATCACGTTCTCTGGCACCGGCAGCGGGGCTGCGAGCGTCGCCGATCTGGTGGCCGACCCGCTGACCCAGCTCATCAGCGATCCCGCGCTCTACGCCACGGCCTTCGCCTGATCCGGCCCGCCCGCGAAGGGGCGCGCGGTGACGCTTTCGTGGCTGGGGTCCGATCAAATCCTAAGACCTTGGTCGGGAAATTCGCCCGACCATACGCGGCATCGGCGCAGCCCCGTCCACCTATGCTGGGTCTGGCAACAGGTGAAGAGGGAGAGGATCCGTGGCTGGCGAAGGCAATCAGATCGCTCCGAACCCCGGTCGGGATGGCGACGGTGTCGTCTGGAGAGGCGGGGTGGGGCAATTCTCCGACCGCGTCGTCGGCGTGGCGGCCCGTGAACTTGCCCTGGGCGGCGGGCTGGATGCCGGCCGCGGGGCAGAGATCGGTGTACCGCAGACGGAACCGGCGGAGTCCGGGATCGGCATTCGCGCGGCAGTCCTCGCGCCGGTCGGGATCGACATCGCCGGCGAGCTGTCGGGCACGGAGCGCGCTGGCGCGGCGATGCCGGTCCTTCCTGTGCCCGTCCTGTCGGTGGCACCGGGGATGGCGGTGCAGGGCAATGTGCCGATCATCACCGAGGATCACTACTTCACCGCCACGCTGAGCCAGCGGAAATTCGGCGACGAGCTTGGCTTAAGCTTCGATGGCGGCCTTCTCGCCGTCGGCTCGCCGTGGCATCAGTATCCCGGAATCGCGACCGCCAATCAGGGTGCGGTCTATCTCTACGATTCGGCCGCTGTGCCGACGCCGCTTGCCATACTGCAGCCGACCCAGATTCCCAACGACCGGTTCTCGCAATCGCTGTCGATGGACTATTCCGGCTCGCTCCTGCTCGTCGGCGCACCGGGCGACGACCGGGGCCGGACCTCGGCTGGCGATCCGACCTACGATCCGGAGACCGGCAGCGTCTACATCTACGATCTGACTGGACCCGCGCCGGTTCTGGTCAGCGAGATCATGGCCGGCGACAGCATCCAGCGCATCGACCAGTTCGGTTTCAATCTCGATCTGTCCGGCGATGGCAGCCGGGCGCTGATCTCCTCCACCATCCGCGGCGACGGCTCGCCGCCGCCGGGCGGGGCCTTCCCGCTGTCCGGCGACATGCTGGTCTACGACTTCAACGGGACCACGCCCAGCTACCTCTACAC
>RFIR01000316.1 GCA_003695135.1 Alphaproteobacteria bacterium
GCCAGACCCGGGCGTTGCGCTCGGGCGCCGCGAAATGCGGCGCCGGCGAAGTTTGTTCCTGATTTTCACCTATTTGCTAAATATTGATTGGGGAATTATTTTCCAATTACTTTAAGCGCGCGCAGTACACATTGGCAGAAAACGCGTCTCGCCTGAGATGCCCCTTCGCGCCGGAGTTTCGCAGGACTCTCTTATGACTATTTTACCCGCGCGCAACACAAATCGGCAGAGACCGCATCCTGCACTGTATGCCCCTTCGCGCCGGGGTTTTGCAGCGGTCTCTACCAATCAACAGTGAAAAAAAATCGCAACATGACCGGCGCCGCGTTTCGCCTCCGCCCGAGCGCAGCGCCCGGCTCCGGCCGGCAGCATTGCGCAGGGGCCTCCGGAAAACGGCTCCGGAGCATCTCGGGCCCGACCCGGATCAACCCCGTTCCCACCGCCAGGGCAGGCGCCGGCCCGCAGGGCGGTCCGTTCTTCCGCCACCTTTTTCCCATGACATATTGCAGCGCACCCTCTCCGCCCCCTTCCCGCCACGCGAATCATGCTATAATCCGCCGCGTTCACATCCACCGCGTATCCGTACCCCGGGGGCTGCCATGGCCGATCTGCTGACCCGACTTCTCGAAAAGCGCCGCTGGCTCATGGCCGACGGTGCCACCGGCACCAACCTGTTCAATGCCGGCCTGCCGACCGGCGAGGCGCCGGAGCTGTGGAATTTCGAGGCGCCCGACAAGGTGCGCGCGCTCTATCGCGGCTCGGTGGAGGCGGGGTCCGACCTGATCCTGACCAACAGCTTCGGCGGCACGGCCTGCCGGCTGAAGCTGCACGGGCTCGAAGGCCGGGTGCGCGAGATCAACCGCCGCGCCGCCGAGCTTGCGCGCGAGGTGGTCACCGAGTCCGGCCGCCCGGTGGTGGTCGCGGGCTCGATCGGCCCGACCGGCGAGATACTCGAGCCGGTGGGCACGCTGTCGGTCGCCGATGCCGCCGCCGCCTTCGAGGAGCAGGCGCGCGGCCTGATCGAGGGCGGGGTCGACGTGCTGTGGGCCGAAACCATCAGCTCGCTGGAGGAGCTGCAGGCCGCCGCGCAGGCCGCCGCCAGCCTCGGCGCACCCTTCTGCTGCACCATGAGCTTCGATACCGCCGGGCGCACCATGATGGGGGTGACATCGGCCACGATGGCGCAGGCCGTCGCCGCCCTGCCCGCCCGGCCCATTGCCTTCGGCGCCAATTGCGGCGTCGGTGCCGCCGATCTGGTGCGCACCATCCTCGGCATGACCGAGGTCGCCGGCGACGCGGTGGTGATCGCCAAGGGCAATGCCGGCATCCCGCGCTACGAGCACGGGCATATCCATTACGACGGCACGCCGGAGCTGATGGCCGATTATGCCGTGCTCGCCCGCGATTCGGGGGCGCGCATCATCGGCGGCTGCTGCGGCACCACGCCGGCGCATCTGCAGGCCATGCGCCGGGCGCTGGAAACCGTCCCGCCCGGGCCGCGGCCGGGGCTCGACGAGGTCGCGCGCCGGCTCGGCGGCTTTTCCTCGGCCGATGACGGGCTGGGCGCGGCGCCGCGGCGCGAAAGACGTCGCCGGCGGGCCTGAACCGGCAACGGTCGGAATGCGACCGTTTTTCGTCGCGTTTACATATCCCGCACCGATGCAGGATATGAGACATCTGTTCAGCCGCGACCCCAGTATCAGAGTGCGCAACCATGGCCGATGACGACGAAATCATCCTCAGCGAGCTGCCCGATGACGAGCTCGTCGCGCAGATGCATGACGATCTCTATGACGGTCTGAAGGAGGAGATCGAGGAAGGCGTCAACATCCTGCTCGAACGCGGCTGGGAACCCTACCGGGTGCTGACCGAGGCGCTGGTGGCCGGCATGAAGATCGTCGGCGACGATTTCCGCGACGGCATCCTGTTCGTGCCCGAGGTGCTGCTGGCCGCGAACGCGATGAAGGCCGGCATGGCCATCCTCAAGCCGCTGCTGGCCGAGACCGGCGCACCGCGGGTGGGCAAGATGGTTGTCGGCACCGTGAAGGGCGACATCCACGACATCGGCAAGAATCTGGTGGGGATGATGATGGAGGGCGCGGGCTTCGAGATCGTCGATCTGGGCATCAACAACCCGGTGGAGAACTACCTCGAGACCGCGAAGAAGGAGGAGGCCGACATCATCGGCATGTCGGCGCTGCTGACCACCACCATGCCCTACATGAAGGTGGTGATCGACACCATGATCGAGCAGGGCATCCGCGAGGACTACATCGTGCTGGTCGGCGGCGCGCCGCTCAACGAGGATTTCGCCAGGGCGATTGGCGCCGATGCCTATTGCCGCGATGCCGCCGTCGCGGTGGAAACCGCCAAGGAACTGATGGCGCGCAAGCACAACCTGCTGGCCGCCGCCGCCAAGGGCTAGGTCGGGGCGCATTCCGCAGCCCGTGATGAGCGGGATCGCGTCGGGCGCCCTGACGCTTGCTCTCGGGCGCCGGGCACGGCCCGCGGCCGGACCCGGCGGCCGGCGGTCACCGCACGGCGCGGCAACGGGAAAGCGTTCGCAGGGCTGAATGCGGCGCATCGGGTGGCCCCGGCTCGAGGCTTGCGAAGCCGCATCGCCGGCGTCATCCTCGGGCAGGAACGAAAGGCCGCCATGACAAGGTTTTCCATCCTCGATCTGGCCCATGTGCCGGAGGGCGGCACGCCCGGGGAGGCGCTCGCCAATGCGCGCGCCTTCGCCCGGCAGGCCGAGGCGCTGGGCTTTCACCGCTTCTGGATGGCCGAGCACCACAACATGCCCGGCATCGCCAGCTCGGCCACCGCGGTGGCGCTGGCCCATGTCGCGGCCGCCACCGCGCGCATCCGCATCGGCGCCGGCGGGGTGATGCTGCCCAACCATGCGCCCTTGATCGTGGCCGAGCAGTTCGGCACGCTCGCCGCCCTGCATCCCGGCCGGGTCGATCTCGGCCTCGGCCGGGCGCCCGGCACCGATGCACGCACCGCCATGGCGATGCGGCGCGACCTGAGGCAGGCGAGCGAGCTGTTCCCCGACGATGTGGTGGAGCTGATGGGCTTTTTCCTGCCCCCCGAACCGGGCCAGCCGATCCGGGCCGTACCCGGTGCCGGCGAGGAGGTGGAGATCTGGATCCTCGGCTCCTCGCTCTATGGCGCCCAACTCGCCGCGCATCTGGGGCTTCCTTACGCCTTCGCCTCGCATTTCGCCCCGGCCGCGCTCGATGCCGCGCTCGAGCTCTATCGCGCGCACTTCCGCCCCTCCGCCCGGCTCGACCGGCCGCAGGTGATGGTTGCCGCCGGGCTGGTGATCGGCGAGACCGAGGCCGAGGCGCGCTTCATCGCCTCCTCCTGGCAGCAGGCCTTCGTCAATCTCCGCTCCGGCCGGCCCGGCCTGCTGCCCCGCCCGGCGGAGGGCTATTACGAGAGCCTGCCGGTGCAGTTCCGCGACCTGCTCGATTCGGTGATGTCCTGCGCGCTGATCGGCACCGCGGATCAGGTGAAGGCCGGGCTCGACCGGCTGATCGAACGAACTGCCGCCGACGAGGTGATCCTGACCTGCCCGGCCCATGACTTCGCTGCCCGCATGCGCAGCCTGAAGGCCTTCGCCGCCCTCGCCGGGCTGGAGCTGGCAGCATGATCCCCGACGACGAGGCGCTGGTCCATGAGGGGATCGAGGCGGCAACGGCCCGGCCCGGCCGGGTCCGGCTCATCGCCTGCGGGGCGCTGGCGCGCGAGATCCTCGCCCTGATCCGGCTCAACGGCTGGGAGCATCTGGAACTCTCCTGCCTGCCGGCGCTGCTGCACAACCGCCCCGACCGCATTCCCGAGGCGGTGCGCATGCGGATCCACGCCGCCCGCGCCGAGGGGGTGGCGCGCATCTTCGTCGTCTATGCCGATTGCGGCACGGGCGGGCTGCTCGACACGGTCTGCGCCGAGGAGGGGGTGGAGCGGGTGCCGGGGCCGCACTGCTATGCCTTCTTCGACGGGCTGGAGACGTTCGACGCGCGCGCCGGGGACGAGATCGGCGCCTTCTACCTCACCGATTTCCTCGCCCGCCAGTTCGATGCGCTGGTCTGGCGCGGGCTGGGGCTCGACCGCCACCCGGAGCTGCGCGAGGCCTATTTCGGCCATTACGACCGGGTCGTCCATCTCGCCCAGACCGAAGACCCGGCCCTGACCGCCGCCGCTCGCGCCGCCGCCGAGCGGCTGGGGCTGGCCTTCGAGCGCCGCTTCACCGGCTATGGCGATCTGGCCGCCGCCCTTGCCGGTCTTCGGCCGGGCTGAGACCGCCACCGCCGAAACGGATCACCGCCGCGACTTCCATGGTTTTCAAATATCCCCGCCGGAGGCTCCCGCAGCCGGGGCCGGGACCAGCGGTCAGCACATGTCGCGTCCGATCGGCTTCACCCGCCCGGGGCGCGCAGCGAACCCGGGCATGCGCCCGCCGCTCTCAGACGAAATCGGAACGCGAGATCGAATAGCGCGCCATCTTCTCGTTGAGCGTGCGCCGCGGCAGGGCCAGCTCGCGCATCACCTCGGCAATCGAGCCGCGATGGCGGCGCAGCGCATTGCGGATCAGCATGCGCTCGAAGGCCTCGACATGCTCCTTCAGCGGGCGCGGGTCGCCGCCGATCTCGGCCGCGGGCGCGGGCACGTCCGGCTCCAGAAGCTCGGAAATCACCACCGGCCCGCGCTTGGCGCGCAGCACCGCGCGTTCGGCGAGGTTGCGCAGCTGGCGCACATTGCCGGGCCAGCCATGCTGCATCAGCGCCCCGGCATCCTCGGCCGTCAGGCTCGGCGGCGATGCCTCATGCTCCTCGGCCGCGCTGCTGGCGAAGGTCTCGAACAGCAAGAGCACGTCCTCGCCGCGGTCGCGCAGCGGCGGCACGAAGATCTCCATGCCGGCCAGCCGGTAGAACAGCTCCTTGCGCAGCTTGCCGCCCTCGACGATCTCGGCGGGCTTTTCTGAGGTGGCGGCAAGGATGCGCGGCGGATCGCCCTCGCGCTGTTCCTGGATCGCCTGGACCATCAGCGGCTGCACCTCCGCCGGCATCTCGGCGACATTGTCGAGAAACAGGCAGCCGCCATGCGCCTCGGCGATCCGGGCCGAAAGCTCCTCGCGCGCGGTCTCCTCGGGCAGCGCGGCGCAGTTGAGCGTGATCAGCGGCCCCTCGGAGCGGCGCGAATTGGCATGCAGCGCGCGGGCGATCACCGACTTGCCGGTGCCGGTCTCGCCGCAGATCAGCACATTGGCGTCGGATCCGGCGCAATCCATCACATCCTCGCGCAGACGCTGCATCACCGGGCTCTCGCCGGCCAGGATCCGGGTCAGTGCCGAGCCCTCGGCCCGCTCGCGGCGCAGGCGGCGGTTTTCCAGCACCAGCCGCCGCGTCTCGCCGGCATGGCGGACCAGATCGCTCAACCGCTCGGGGCTGAACGGCTTTTCGAGAAAGTCGTAGGCGCCGGCCTGCATCGCCTCCACCGCCATCGGCACGTCGCCATGGCCGGTCAGCAGGATCACCGGCAGCTCGCGGTCGCGGGCCTGCAGCGCATGCAGCAGTTCCAGCCCGTCCATGCCCGGCATGCGCACATCGGTCAGCACCACGCCCGGATAATCGGCCGGCACCGCCTCTAGCGCCGCCTCGGCCGTTTCATAGCCCGCCGGCGCGAAGCCCGAGAGGTCCATCCACTGGCTGATCGAGGCGCGCATGTCCTCCTCGTCATCGACGATGGCGACCGGGATCGGGGCCTGCTGGGTCATGGTCTCATTCCGCCGCCTCTCATTCCGCCGCCGTGTCGACCTGCGACACCGCCGGCAGGCTCAGCTCGAAACAGGCGCCGACATCGAGATTGCGCGCCTCCAGCTTGCCGTCGAGATCGCGGGCGATGCCGGCCGAGATGGCGAGGCCGAGGCCGAGCCCCTCGCCGGGTTTCTTGGTGGTATAGAACGGCTCGAAGATCGAGGCGGCATTGGCCGGCAGGCCGGGGCCATTGTCGCTGACGCGGATGGCGCAGACCGGACCGGGGACCACCGCGATCTCGATGCGCCGCTCGTCCTGGTCGCGGATCGCGTCGAGCGCGTTGCGCAGAAGGTTGACCAGCACCTGCTCGATGCGCAGCTGATCGCCCTGCACCACCACCGGCGTCGCCGGCATGTCGATGCCCGTCGCCACCGCATGCAGGTCGAGCTGCGGCTGCATCACCGACAGCGCCCCGCGCACCGCCTCGCGCAGATCGACCGGGCGCGCCTCCTGATCGCCCTTGCGGGCAAAGGATTTCAGCTGCCGCGTCAGCTGGCCCATGCGCCCGATCAGATCGTCCATGCGCTGGATGGAGGCATGCGCCTCCTGGGTGCGGCCGCGCTCGATCAACAGCCGCGCCCCGGCGATATAGGTGCGCATCGCCGCCAGCGGCTGGTTGAGCTCATGGCTGACCGCGGCCGACATCTGGCCGAGCGCGGCGAGCTTGGAGGCCTGCTCCAGGCTCTGCTCGGTGCGCGCCAGCGTCTGTTCGACCCGGCGCCGTTCGAGGATCTCGTCGGACAGGCGGCGGTTGAGATCGCGCAGCTCGTCCGATTCGCGCTTGAGCCGCCACAGCCGGCGCCAGGCGCGCTTGGAGTTGATCCAGAAGATCACCGCCGCCAGCAGCGCCAGCACCATCACCGCCAGGGCGATGACCGAGTTGACCTCGGCGCGCACCTCCTCCATCGGTGCGAGATAGTTCAGCGTCCAGCCACGGAACCCGATCGCCATGTCGCGGCGCATATAGGTGACGCCGTCGATCCGCACCTGCCGGCCGGTGCCGGTCCAGTCCATCGACAGGATCTCCAGCCCGCCCAGCTGGCGCGAGCGCAGCGCGGCCATGCGCGCCTCCTCCAGGAGTGGCGAGAGCAGCCGGAAGCGCCAGTCGGGGATGGAGGCGAGGATGACCACATCCTCGGAATTGGTCACGAAGACCCGGCCCGAATCGCGTGCCCAGGCGGCCTCGGTCGGGGAAAGATTGACCTCGACCGCGACCACGCCCAGAAGCTGCCCGCCCGAGCGCACCGCATGGGCGAAGAAGAAGCCCGGATTGCGCTCCTTGATGCCGGTGACGCGGAAGATGGTGCCGTTCTCGCGCGCCGCCTCGCGGAAATAGATCCTGTCCACGTCCGAACGGCCCAGCAGGCGCCGGTCCGAGGCGGCGACGATGCGGCCCTGCCGGTCCATCAGGATCAGGCTGCGCGCGCCCAGTTCGCGATTGACCTCGATCAGCCGCGCCGAGGTGAGCGCATAGCGCTGCTTGATCAGCGCGTCGATCAGCGACCGGTCGCGGGCGAGGACCGAGGGCACCAGCCGGTGCCGCTCGAGCGCATTGATCAGCGTGCCGCGATAGATCGCCGCCCGCACATTGGCCCGGTTCTGCAGCTCCTTGCTGTAGAGATCGGTCAGATAGCCATGCGCCGCCCAGATCAGCAGCACCGCGACCACGGCAGCCGTCGCAAGGACGAGGCCCAAGACAATGCTCCGCCCCCTGCCCGAACGCAGCCAGACGAGCGCAGTGCCGGTTTTCCCCATGCGCCGAATTCTAGGCCGGCCTTGGCCGCTGCTCAAGCATGAACGCGGGGTGCGGCGCGATCAAGCGGGCTTGATTGGACAAGCGGCCCGCCGCCGCCTAAGTCTCGGGCCGGGCCGCGGATCGCGTTTTCCGGGGCGAATGGGTCTGCCCATTCGATCCGGACCGGCCCTGAAACCGGAAGGAGGCAAGATCATGCATTACATCCGCCGCCCGGACTGGGCCCTGCCCGAACGCACCGTGACGCCGGAGCATGTCTTCTTCAACCGCCGCGCCTTTCTCGGCGGGCTGGCGGGTGCGGCGGCGCTGGGTCTGGCCGGCCGGAGCGCCCGCGCCGCGCTGGCACCGTTCGACCCGCGCCCGCCGCTCAACCCCGCCTTCGCGAACGCCGGCCGCGACATCACCGACGAGGCGATCAACAGCCGCTACAACAATTTCTACGAGTTCGGCTCGTCCAAGGCGATCTCGGAATCGGCGGCGCGGCTTGTGACCGATCCGTGGTCGGTCAGCATCGACGGGATGGTCGAAAAGCCGCGCAAGCTGGCCTTCGAGGATCTGCTGAAGGCGATGCCGCTGGAAGAACGCATCTACCGCCATCGCTGCGTCGAGGCATGGTCGATGGTGGTGCCCTGGATCGGCTTTCCGCTCGCCAGGCTGGTCGAATTCGCCCAACCGCTCTCCGGCGCCCGCTTCGTGCGCTTCGAGACCTTCCACGACCCCGAAATCGCACCGGGCCAGCGCCAGCACTGGTATCCCTGGCCCTATGTCGAGGGGGTGAGCATCGAGGAGGCCACCAACCCGCTGCCGCTGATGGTGGTCGGCGCCTATGGCAAGCATCTCTACAACTCGATGGGCGCGCCGCTGCGGCTGCACCTGCCGTGGAAATACGGCTTCAAGTCGATCAAGTCGATCGTCCGCATCAGCTTCACCGACAAGCGCCCGGTCGGGTTCTGGGAAGAGCTGCAGGGCAGCGAATACGGCTTCTGGGCCAATGTGAACCCGGATGTGCCGCATCCGCGCTGGAGCCAGGCGAGCGAGCGGGTGCTGGGCACCGACGAGCGGATCCCCACGCAGATCTACAACGGCTACGGGGCGCAGGTAGCCGAGCTCTACAAGGGCCAGGAGAGCGGGCGCACCATCTGGTACTGACCGGCAAACCCGGCGGCCGGCCACGGGCGGGGACGGAAAAACAAGGGCTTGACCCCCCAATTGTTTCGCGCGCGAAACAAGGTTTTCAAGGGGTTAACGCTGGCATGACCGAAGAGGGCGGGCGCATTCCCGGGCTGCGCGTTGAACCCGGGCGGGTTGGCCATCGGACCCCCGCGCACGCAGGTCACGTGAAGAAAAACCCTGCCTGCCCGGCTGCAGGAGGGTACCCGGAATACACAAGATTTTCAGGGATCATTATCACAGGCGTGAAATAATTATAAGAGCCTCCTGCGAAACTCCGCTGGCCAGACCCTGTCGTATCCCCTGGGCGCCGCGAAATGCGGCGCTACATGCGGTTTTCTTATTTTTACTGTTGATTTTAAAATATTGATTGCAAATTTATTTTCTAGAACCCCCTGCAAAACTCAACCAGCC
>RFIR01000317.1 GCA_003695135.1 Alphaproteobacteria bacterium
GCCGTCGGCGCGCAACAGCGCGATGCAGCGCTGCCGGGTGATGCCGTTGAGGAAGGTGCCGTTTGCCACCGGGGTCAGCACCACCCCGTCGCGGACCATGAACACGTTGGTCGAGGCGGTCTCGGCGACATTTCCCTCATGGTCGAGCGACAGCGCATTGTCGAAGCCGCGCGCATTGGCCTCGCGCAGGATGCGGCCGTTATTGGCGTAATGGGCGGCGCATTTCGATTCGGTCAGCGCCGCCAGCGGATGCGGGCGCAGATAGGGCGAGACGGTCAGGCTGATGCCGGTGGGCTGGGCCAGCGGCATGTCCTCCAGACACAGGGCGAAGGCGGTCGAATCGGGATCGGGAGTGATAAGGTTCGGCCTGGCATCGCAGGACCACATCATCGGCCGGATGTAGAGCGGGGTGCCGGGCGGGTAGAGCGCCACCCCGTCGAGCGCGATCTGCTCGATCTCGCCGGCGGTGACGATCGGCGCCAGCCCCATCTCCTCGGCTGAGCGGATCAGCCGCTGGCAGTGGCGGTCGAGATCGGGGGTCACGCCCTCGAAGGCGCGCGCGCCGTCGAACACCATCGTGCCCTGCCAGGCGCCGTGATCGGCGGCGCCCAGGATCGGTGTGTTCCCCTCATGCCAGCTTCCCTGGAAGAAGGTGCGGATATTGCTGCCGAACGCCATCTCAGTCTCCTTTGCGCCGAACCTAGACCCGCGGCCCGGCGCTTGCCAAGCCCGTCGCGGCGCGTCACGCGGCCTCGCAGATTGCATCCGGCGGCCGCGGGGCATATCTAGGCGCTGGCGAACGGGATCTGCTGCCCATGAACTGGATTGCGAACTACATCAAGCCGTCGATCAACTCGCTGTTTTCGCGCCGGGAGGTGCCGGAGAATCTCTGGCGCAAATGCGACGAGTGCGGGACGATGCTGTTTCACCGCGAGCTGGCCGATTCGCTCAACGTCTGCACCAATTGCCAGGCGCATCTGCCGATCAGCCCGCGGGCGCGCTTCGACGCGCTGTTCGACGCCGGGGTGTTTCTGGAGGTCGAGCTGCCCGAGGCACCGGCCGACCCGCTCGGCTTCCGTGACCAGAAACGCTATGGCGACCGGCTGCGCGACGCGCGCAAGGCGACCGGCGAGCATGAGGCGATGCTGGTGGTCGAGGGCGAGATCGGCGGTGCCTTCACTGTTGCCGCCGCGCAGGATTTCCGCTTCATGGCCGGCTCGATGGGGGTCGCGGTCGGCAACGCGGTCGTCGCCGCGGCCGAACAGGCGCTGCGCCGCCGCGCGCCGCTGATCGTGTTTTCCGCTGCCGGGGGCGCGCGGATGCAGGAAGGCATCCTGTCGCTGATGCAGATGCCGCGCACCACGGTGGCGATCCGCATGCTGCGCGAGGAAGGGCTGCCCTTCATCTCGGTACTGACCCACCCGACCACCGGCGGGGTCACCGCCTCCTATGCCATGCTGGGCGATGTGCAGATTGCCGAGCCCGGGGCGCTGATCTGCTTTGCCGGGCCGAGGGTGATCGAGCAGACCATCCGCGAGAAGCTGCCCGAGGGCTTCCAGCGCGCCGAATACCTGCTCGAACACGGGATGCTGGACATGGTGGTGCACCGAGCGAAGATGCGCGACACGCTGGCCTCGCTGATCCGGCTCCTGACCAACCAGCCGCCGCGCATCCTCGGCGACCTACCGGCGCCGGAGGCGGACGCCAAGGCACCGGCAGAAGGCAGGACGAGGTGAGCCTTTCGCCCGCGGGAAGCGACATCGTCCTCGCCAGGCTGATGTCGCTGCATCCGAAGATCATCGACCTGTCGCTCGACCGGATGGAACGGCTTCTGGCGCGGCTCGACCACCCCGAGCGCCGGCTGCCGCCGGTCATCCATATCGCCGGCACCAACGGCAAGGGCTCGACGCTCGCCATGATCCGCGCCGGGATGGAGGCGGCGGGCCAGAGCTGCCATGTCTACACCTCGCCGCATCTGGTGCGGTTTCACGAACGCATCCGGCTGGCGGGCGATCTGATCCCCGAGCCGGAGCTGATGCGGGTGCTGGAGCGCTGCGAGGAGGCCAATGGCGGCGCGCCGATCACCTATTTCGAGATCACCACCGGCGCCGCGCTTCTGGCCTTCGCCGAAACCCGCGCCGACTGGACTCTGCTCGAGGTCGGTCTGGGCGGGCGGCTCGATGCCACAAACGTCGTCGATCGCCCGCGCCTGACCATCATCGCGCCGGTCGATTACGACCACCAGCAATATCTGGGCGAGAAGCTGCGCGAGATCGCTGCCGAGAAGGCCGGCATCCTCAAGCGCGGCGTGCCCTGCATCGTCGGATCGCAGCGGCCCGAGGGGCTGGAGGTCATCGAGGAACGCGCCGCGGCGCTGGACGCGCCGCTGAAGGTCTGCGGCCGGGACTGGCTCGTGCGCGAGGAGCGGGGCCGCATGGTCTTTGAGGACGATGCCGGGCTTCTCGACCTGCCGCTGCCACGGCTTCGCGGTGCGCATCAGATCCGCAATGCCGGGGCGGCGATCGCGGCGCTGCGCCTGCTGGGCCGGGGCGATGCCGAGGCGGCGGTGACGCGCGCCGAATGGCCCGCGAGGCTGCAGCGGCTGCGCAGCGGGCCGCTGGCCGCGCTCGCCCCCGATCTGGAGATCTGGCTCGATGGCGGCCACAATCCCAGCGCCGGCAAGGCGCTGGGCGAGGCGCTCGCCGCCATGCCCGAGCGGCCGACCTGGCTGATCTGCGGCATGCTCGACACCAAGGATGTGTCGGGCTTTCTGCAGCCGCTCGCGCCGCTGGCCCGCGGTCTTTACGGCGTCACCATCCCCGAGACCACCGCCACGCTGTCCGGCGAAGCCACCGCCGGGGCGGCACGGGCGGTGGGCATGACGGCGCAGGCGGCCGGCTCGGTGCCCCAGGCGCTTGCCGCGATCGAGCGCGAC
>RFIR01000318.1 GCA_003695135.1 Alphaproteobacteria bacterium
ACGGCCGCGGTCGGTGGTCGGGTTCGGTGGGCAGGACTGCCCACAATGCCGGTTGTCGGCGTATTTCGTACGCGCATAAGGCAATTGAAAAATTGCTTTGCATAGACTTCTACGAAACTCGGGTATGAATGAAAGAACTTCCAGCGAGCCAATTTCTATGCGACAAGATCGCGTGTATAAAGTAATTAGAAAATAATTCCCCAATTAATATTTACCAAATAGGTGAAAATCAGGAAAAGTTGTTGCCGGCGCCGCATTTCGCGGCGCCCGTGCGACCGGGCAGTGCCTGGCTGGTGACGCGCCACGGGCGGGTGGAGAAGGTTGGATGCGACCTGCTCCGACACCCCGAGACCGGCGGGAAGTTTCCCCTATCAGCCCTTCCACCTTGCGCCGGTCCCGGATCGCGTAGATAAGGACCTGCAACCTTTCACAGCTTTTCGAGGTTGCCCCCATGTCCCTGACATCATGGCCCGACGCCGCCCCGCGCCTGATCGAGGTCGCGGCCGGGCGCGCGCCCGCCGACATGGTCATCCGCGGCGGGCGCTGGGTGAACGTGCACAGCCGCGAGGTCATCCCCGACACGGACATCGCCATCGCCGCGGGGCGCTTCGCCTTCTGCGGCCCCGACGCGGAACCGATGATCGGGCCGGACACGCAGGTGATCGAGGCAGAGGGCCGGTTCATGCTCCCCGGCCTCTGCGACGGGCACATGCACATCGAAAGCGGCATGCTGACCGTCAGCCGCTTCGTCGAGGCGGTGATCCCGCACGGGACCACCTCGATGTTCGTCGACCCGCACGAGATCGCCAATGTCATGGGGCTCGAAGGCGTGCGGCTGATGCATGACGAGGCGATGGCGCAGCCCGTCAACGTCTTCGTGCAGATGCCCTCCTGCGCCCCGTCGGCCCCGGGGCTGGAGACCACGGGCCACGAGATCACCCCCGAGGACGTGGCCGAGGCGATGGGCTGGCCGGGCATCATCGGGCTGGGCGAGATGATGAACTTTCCCGGCGTGATTGCCGGCGATGCCAAGATGCTGGCCGAGATCGCGGTGACGCAGCGCGCGGGCAAGACGGTGGGCGGGCATTATGCCTCGCCCGATCTCGGCCCCCCCTTCCACGCCTATGTTGCCGGCGGGCCGGCCGACGATCACGAGGGCACGCGCGAGGAGGACGCCATCGCCCGCATCCGCCAGGGCATGCGCGCGATGCTGCGGCTGGGCTCGGCCTGGTACGACGTCAAGGCGCAGATCACCGCGGTCACCGAAAAGGGGCTCGATCCGCGCAACGTGATCCTGTGCACCGATGACTGCCATTCCGGCACGCTGGTCCATGACGGGCATATGGACCGGGTGGTCCGCCATGCCATCGAATGCGGGCTCGACCCGCTGATCGCCATCCAGATGGCCACCATCAACACTGCCACCCATTTCGGGCTGGAGCGCGAGCTGGGCTCGATCACGCCCGGCCGGCGTGCCGATCTGATCCTGAGCTCCGATCTCGCCACCCTGCCGGTCGAGACGGTGATCGCCCGCGGGCAGGTGGTGGCACGCGATGGCGCGATGACCATCCCGCCGGCGCGGTTCGACTGGCCGGCGGCGGCCCGCGCCACCGTCCACCTCGCTCGGCCCCTGACGGCGGAGGATTTCGCCATCCCCGCCCCGGCCGGCGCGGCCGAGGTCGAGGCCCGCGTGATCGGCGTGGTGGAAAATCAGGCGCCGACGAGGGCGCTGACCGCCCGCGTCGCGGTCCGCGACGGGCAGCTCGCGCCGGAACCGCCGCTGGCGCGCATCGCGCTGGTGGAGCGTCACCGCGCCACGGGTGGCGTGACCAACGGCCTCGTGCAGGGCTTCGGCTATGATGTGCCCTGCGCCGTCGCCTCCACCGTCGCACATGACAGCCACCACATGATCGTGGTCGGCACCGATCCCGAGCACATGGCGCTCGCGGCCAACCGGCTGGCCGAGATCGGCGGCGGGGTCACGGTATGGCGCGAGGGTAAAGAGCGCGCCTGCGTGCCCCTGCCCATCGCCGGGCTGATGTCGGATGCGCCGGCCGCCGAGGTCGCCGAGGCCGCCGCCGGCATGGTCCGGGCCATGCAGGAGTGCGGCTGCAGGCTCAACAACGCCTTCATGCAGCATTCGCTGCTGGCGCTGGTGGTGATCCCGGAGCTTCGGATCTCCGATCTGGGGCTGATCGACGTCACCCGCTTCGAGAAGACCGAGCTCATCCTCGACCCCGCCGGATAACGGCCGGGCTGGCCGGAGGCCGAAAGATGTCAAGACAGACCCCCGAGCTGGGCGTGATCTATCCCGAGCCCCGCGGCAGCGAGACCTTCACCGATCCCGACGCCGCCGTCGCCTCGCTGTGCGAACGCTACGAACAGGCCACGCGGTTCCTGTGTCAGAGCTTTGCCGACGTGATGCGCACGGGCCGGGTGCGCGGCCGCTTTCGCGCCACCTATCCCGAGATCGCGCTGGTCACCGACACCTTCGCCCCGGTCGACAGCCGGCTGGCTTATGGCCATGTCGCCGCGCCCGGCATCTATACCACCACCGTCACCCGGCCCGATCTCTTCCGCAACTACCTCACCCAGCAGATCGGGCTGCTGATCGACAATCACGGCGTGCCGGTCACCATCCGCCAGTCCTCCACGCCGATCCCGCTGCATTTCGCCTTTGGCCCGGGCGCGACGGTGGAAGGCTCGATCGAGGACCGCATCGGCCGCCCGCTGCGCGACGTGTTCGACGTGCCCGATCTCGCGCTCACCGACGATCGCATCGTCAACGGGCTGAGCGAGCGCGGCGAGGGGGATGCACGGCCGCTGGCGCTGTTCACCGCCCAGCGCATCGACTATTCGCTGGCGCGGCTGTCGCATTACACCGCGACATGGGCCGAGCATTTCCAGAACTTCGTAGTCTTTACCAACTATCAGTTCTATGTCGATGAATTCACAGCATTTTCTCGGGCAGCCGTGGCCGACCGGGCATCGGGATACACCGCTTTCGTCGAGCCGGGAAACCGCATCACCACCGCCGAGGGCAGCACGGGCGAGCCGGCCGCGCGCCTGCCGCAGATGCCCGCCTATCACCTGATCCGCGAAGGCGGCGCCGGCATCACGCTGGTCAATATCGGCGTGGGGCCGTCCAACGCCAAGACCATCACCGACCATGTCGCGGTGCTGCGCCCGCATGCCTGGCTGATGCTGGGCCATTGCGCGGGGCTGAGGCATTCGCAGTCGCTGGGCGACTATGTGCTGGCGCATGGCTACCTGCGCGAGGATCACGTGCTCGACGACGACCTGCCGGCCTGGGTGCCGATCCCGGCGCTCGCCGAAATCCAGGTGGCGCTGGAGACGGCAGTGGCCGAGATCACCGGGCTGGAGGGCTACGAGCTGAAGAAGGTGATGCGTACCGGCACCGTGGCCACCATCGACGACCGCAACTGGGAGCTGCGCGACCAGTCCGGCCCGGTTCACCGCCTGTCGCTGTCGCGCGCCATCGCACTCGACATGGAATCGGGCACCATCGCCGCCAACGGCTACCGCTTCCGGGTGCCCTATGGCACGCTTTTGTGCATCTCCGACAAGCCCTTGCATGGCGAACTTAAACTGCCCGGCATGGCCACCAGATTCTACACGCGCCAGGTCGCCCAGCATCTGCGCATCGGCATCCGCGCGCTGGAGCTTCTGCGCGAGATGCCCGACGAGCGGCTGCATTCGCGCAAGCTGCGCAGCTTCGAGGAAACCGCCTTCCTGTGATCCCGGCCAGTCCTGCGGGCTTTGACAACGGTCACCGGTTCCGGTCTCGTCTACCGGGTATGTCGCGTTCTTTCCGATTCCCTATTGGTACAACGCAAGGGCATGCGCCCGCCCGGGTGGGCGCGAATGCGCCCGCCGTGGGGGTGAGGCCGCGAACGCCATGCGTTCGAGTGAGCGGCCGAACGGGCGCATGCCCGGTTGGGCGCGACATTCTCCAGGCAGGCCGGTTCCGGTCTCGTCTGCGAAACGGATACCGGCCTCGGTCCGGGGGCGCGACGGGGAGGTGAATGCATGGGCAGGATCGCATCGGGGCGCGGCTGGCGCGGCGGCCATCGGCACGGCGAGGGCGCGCGGTGAGCGGGCCGCTCGCGGGGCTGCGCGTCATCGAGCTGGAGGGGCTCGGTCCCTGCCCGCTCGCCGGGCAGCTTCTGGCCGATCTCGGCGCCGAGGTGACGGTGATCGCAAGGCGGCCCGGACCGGCCGATCCGGCCGACATCAACAATCGCGGCAAGCGCTCGATCGTGCTCGATCTCAAGAAACCGCAGGGCGTTGAGGCGGCGCTGCGGCTGATCGCGCGCGCCGATGTGCTGATCGAGGGGTTCCGCCCCGGGGTGATGGAGCGCATGGGGCTGGGGCCGGAGGTCTGTCTGGCCGAGAATCCACGGCTGGTCTTCGGCCGCATCACCGGCTGGGGCCAGGACGGGCCGCTGGCACAGACCGCCGGGCACGATATCGGCTATCTCGCCATCACCGGCATCCTGAACGCGATCGGCCCGGCCGATGCCCCGCCGCCGCCGCCGCTCAACATCGCCGCCGACTATGCCGGCGGCACGATGTTCCTTCTCCTCGGCGTTCTCTCGGCGCTGTTCGAGCGCAGCCGCTCGGGGCGCGGACAGGTGGTCGATGCGGCGATGATCGACGGCGCCGCGGCGCTGATGGGGCTGATCCACGGCATGATCGCGCGCGGCATGTGGCGCAATACGCGCGGGGCCAACCTGCTCGATGGCGGCGCGCCCTTCTATCGCTGCTACGAGACCGCCGACGGAAAATATCTCGCCGTCGGCGCGCTGGAGCCGCAATTCTTTGCCGAGCTGAGCCGGCTGGCCGGCATCCCGGCCGAACATGCCGGCGACCGGATGGACCCGGAGAGCTGGCCCGAGCGCAGCGCGGAATATGCAGCGCTGTTTCGCAGCCGGACGCGCGAGGAATGGGCGGCGATCTTCGCCGGTTCCGATGCCTGCGTGGCGCCGGTGCTCGACTGGTCCGAGGCGCCGGATCATCCCCAGATCGCCGCGCGCGGCACCCTGCAGCAACGCGACGGCGTCACCCAGGCCGCGCCGGCGCCCCGCTTCGACCGCACCCCCGCAGCAGAGCCGGGCCCGCCGCCCGCACCCGGCGGCGATACCGAGGCCGTACTGGCCGAGGCCGGATATTCGCCGGCCGAGATCGCCGCGCTGCGTCGGGCCGGCGCCGTCTCCTGAGTGCGGCGCGCCACCCGTCCGGGCAGGCGCCATGCCGTTCTTTCCGCACTGCACGGTTCCATTCCGCCCGCATCCGGCCTACATGGCAGCTGCGGCGGCGATGTGGCCGGCGCGACGAAGCGGTTACAGGCCGCAAGAGAAAGGTACGTTACGTTATGACGAGCTATGAGATCGGGGACCTTGTCGTCCTCACCGCCGGTTCCATGCGCATGGCGGTGGAAGGCGTGGATGGCGAGACGGTCAACACCGTCTGGTGTCACGAAGGCCGGATCGGCCGTGACAGCTTTCACCAGAAGCTGCTGAAGAAATGGGAATACCGCGAGGAAAGCGCCGGGCGCGCCTCGCAGGGCGATCGCGACGGCGGCGGCAGGGCCTATCGCGGTGAGCGCTCAGGCGGCGGCAAGCCCTGGCATGGCGACCGCGACGGCGGTTCGCGCGATCAGGGCAGCCGCGGCCGCGGATCCTCGGAAGGCTCGCGCCAGAAGACCGGCTGGGACGGCAAGCCGCGCGAGAAGAAATACTTCCGCAAGGACTGAGACCAGCCGCCCATTCGACCGACCCGTCTGGCGAGAATGCCCGAACCTCCGGAAATCGGGGGTGTCGCGGGGCGCGAAAAGGGCCCGGCGAGTGCGATCATCCGGCCCGGTCGGGAAAGGGCGGCGCGAGGCCGGGGATCGGAAAGGCATGACGCTCGGGCATCGTGTCAGGCAGCGTCAGCCCGTGCCGATGGGCTCGGGCGGAGGCGA
>RFIR01000319.1 GCA_003695135.1 Alphaproteobacteria bacterium
ATGGTCCGCGACGGGGTGGTGCTGACCCCGGTGGCAAACGGCACCTTCCTCAACGGCATCACCCGGCAGCGCTGCATCGCGCTGTTGCGCGCCGACGGCCTGCGGGTTGAGGAGTGCTCGCTGAGGGTGGATGATTTCCACACCGCCTCGGAGATCTTCGTCACCGGTAATGCCAACAAGGTGATCCCGGTGATCCGGTTCGAGGACCGCACGCTGCCGGCCGGGCCGGTCTTCGCCCGAGCCCGCGCGCTCTACTGGGATTTCGCCCATTCCCGGCAGGCGGCGGCGCAATGACGCTGCCCGACCACATGAAGGTGGTCGAGATCGCCGCACCCGGCGGGCCGGAGGTGCTGCGCGTGGCTGAACGACCGGTGCCGCGGCCCGGACCGGGCGAGATCGTGATCCGTGTCGCCGCGGCCGGTGTCAACCGGCCCGACTGCCTGCAGCGCGCCGGCGCCTATGCCCCGCCGCCCGATGCCTCGGATCTGCCGGGGCTGGAATGTTCGGGCCATGTGGCGGCCGTCGGAGAAGGTGTCACCCGCTGGGCCGAGGGCGATGCGGTCTGCGCGCTTCTGCCCGGCGGCGGCTATGCCGAATACGCGTTGACCCATGCCGACCACGCCCTGCCGGTGCCGGCCGGGTTTTCGATGACCGAGGCGGCGGGGCTGTGCGAGACGCTGTTCACCGTCTGGGGCAACGTGTTCCGGCGCGGCCGGCTTGACCGGGGCGAGACGCTGCTGCTGCATGGCGGCAGCTCGGGCATTGGCACCACCGCGATCCAGCTGGCGCATCTGCGCGGGGCGCGCGTGCTGGCCACTGCCGGCTCGGCGGAGAAATGCGCGCTCTGCCGCGAACTCGGCGCCGAACGGGCCATCAACTACCGCGAGGAGGATTTCGTCGCGGCGGTCCATGAGGCCACGGAGGGGCGTGGCGCCGATGTCATCCTCGACATGGTCGGCGGCGACTATGTCCAGCGGAACCTGAAGGCGCTGGCCGAGGACGGGCGGCTGGTGCAGATCGCGTTTCTCAAGGGCGCGCGGGTGGAGCTCAACCTCGCCCCGCTCATGCTCCGGCGCCAGACCATCACCGGCTCGACGCTGCGCCCGCAATCGGTCGCGGCCAAGGCGGCGCTGGCGCGCGATCTCGAAACCGAGGTCTGGCCGCTGCTCGCCGGGGGGCGGATGAAGGTGGTGGTGCACGAGGTCCTGCCGCTCGCGCAGGCGGCCGAGGCGCATGCGCTGATGGAAAGCTCGGCCCATATGGGCAAGATCATCCTGTCGGTGCGCGACGGCGGCTGAGCGCTCCGCCCCCATGCGACCATGGTCGCAACACCATGGTCGGATGCGCTGGCGCAAAATGTTTCAGCGGATGGGCATCGCTTCCGCGACGGTCTGTCCGGCGAGGGCCCGACAGGCGAATCACTCCGCAGGTCGCGGAGGCCCTGCCGGAACGTGGGGGATGTCAGATCAGTTTCATCGACACCAGGTTCTGATGGCCGTCGAGCAGGTCCGACAGCGCCAGTTCCAGATGGTCGGCCGAACTGCCGCAATCCATCTCGCGCGCCTCCCGTGCCGCCCAGGACAGCATGCGCGCGAGCGTGATGCGCCGCTTCAGATCACTGTCCAGACCGGATACCGACAGCTTTGCCGAATGAAGATCGCGTTTGCTGATCCGTCGTAGTTCTGCCATCTCAGACGCTCCCCCGTCCGACAGAAACATCGACAACATTGTTCAACATTTTTGCCTTAGCCGCAAACAATATTTTTCACAGCCGGTGACAATTGAACGGAGTTGGGACCAAAGTCCGGCCGGTGTCGCGGGAGAACATAAGGAAAACACGCCGGGTTCTTCTTCCGGATCGAGCATGTCGATCCCGATTGAATTCGCTCGACGGCGGAACCGAGGGCATGCCCGGGCCGCTCCGCGCCCCTGGCGGGAAGAATGCGATCGAACGCGGCATGCTCTCGTCGCGTAACCGACTCACCGCGGCGGGTCGAGTGCGATGGCAGGCGCGGAGCAGTCCCGCGCGACCGAGGCCGAGCACGGGCGCGGCTGCAACGAACGGTCGAGGCAGATGCGCACCTCCTGCAGCAGCCCGCCGCGGCAGGTCACCGTCACCGAATCGGGCGAAAGCTGCGGATTGGCCTCCAGGAACGCCGCCTCGACCACCCCGGGCGCGATCCGCACCGGATGCGGGATCGCGCGCAGGAGCTTCGGCCGGTTGATGCGCTCATAGGCCTGCCGGGCCAGTGCGAAGTACCGCTCGGCCGACAGGCCCGAACAGCGGCCGTGCTTCTTCCACTGGTACCAGGCCAGCCCGGCGCTGCCCATGATGTCGGCCATCGCCGCGGTCTGGCTGCGGCCGGGGTCGCGCTCGCTCGTGCGGCAATAGCTGGGCCAGCCCGATTCGCCCTGGGGCCACAACCCGTGCAGGGTAAAGCCGAGCCCGGCGCCCTGCCGGCATTCCGGGGCGTGGCGGTCGTCGCCTTCCAGCCGGCACCAGCTCGGCGACCAGCTCAGGACGAGCAGGTAATAGTCGAACTGACCGGCCGGCTCGTTTTCGGCACGCGGGGCCGAAGCGGCGATCAGCAGCCACAGCACGGCAATGACGGTGCGCACGCTCCCCCCTTTCACAGCGGACAAAGACGCTCTATATACCGCTTTCCTCCCCCTCGAAAACCAGCGCTCGGCAAGGCGCCCCTCGGTTTCTCCGGGGTGGAGCCGCCGAATTCCGCCCTTCGCGGCGCCGATGACGAATCTTGGGAGACCTCGCATGACCCTGCCGCTGATGCCGAAAGCCACCGCCGTCTGGCTGGTCGAGAACACCAGCCTCACCTTTGCCCAGATTGCCGAGTTCTGCGGCCTGCACGAGCTGGAGGTCAACGGCATTGCCGATGGCGAGGTGGCGCAGGGCATGAAGGGGTTCGATCCCATCGCCAACAACCAGCTGACGGTCGAGGAGATCAGGCGCTGCGAGGCCGATCCCGCCGCACGGCTGAAGCTGAAGCACAACCCCGCCGCCGAGGGCGAGACCAAGCGGCGCGGGCCGCGCTACACCCCGCTGTCCAAGCGGCAGGACCGGCCCTCGGCCATCGCCTGGCTGGTGAAGTTCCATCCCGAGCTCGCCGACAGCCAGATCGCCCGGCTGGTCGGGACCACCAAGCCGACCATTCAGTCGATCCGCGACCGGACCCACTGGAACATGAGCAACATCCATCCGGTGGATCCGGTGGCGCTGGGCCTGTGCAAGCAGGTCGAGCTCGACGCCGCGGTCGAGAAGGCCGCGCGCAAGAAGGCGGCAGCACAGGAAGCGCTGATGAGCGACGAGGAGCGCGTGCGGCTGATGGAAACCTCGCAGTCGCTCCACTCCGCGCCGGAGCCGCGCCTGCCCTCCTCGGTCAGCGGCTTCGAGAACTTCACCCTCGCCGACATGACCGATCCGCGCGGCGAGGAAGAGGAGGACGAGGGCAGCACGCTGGTCGATGCCGACAGCCTGTTCAACCTGCCGCGCAGTGCCCCGGAGGAAGAGGACGGCGACAAAGGGGACAAGTGAACTGGCCCGGCCCGATCCCGCCTTGATCCAGAACAAGGTTGCGGGTGCGGAATTGCTGCAGTCTCGGTGGTCGCAGGACGACCCGAAGGAGGGAGACATGCGGCCGGTCGCCGAGTATGTGAAGCGCCTGAAGGATCGCCGGTCCTGGCTGCGGGCTCGACTCAGCCAGCTCGAGCAGGATCTCGACGCACCCGCGCCCAGCGACAGTCAGGAACGCGCGATCGAACGCGAAGGCGACGAGGTGCTCGAAAGCCTCGGCTCGGCCGGTCTCGACGAATTGCGCGCCATCGACGCCGCGCTCGCCCGCGTGGAGCAGGGGACTTTCGGCATCTGCGTCGAATGCGGCGAGGAGATCGAGGAGGGCCGGCTCGACATCGTGCCGCATGCAGCGCTGTGCAGCGCCTGCGCGAGGGAACGTCTGGGCTGATCCCGGCACCGCCCGAAGGGGGCGGTCTTCGTCGTCCACGGTGCCGGGATACCGCGCGCCGGCGTGAATGCCGTCCGCGCCTGCGGTTCAGACCCGCCGCACCGCCTCGGAGGCCAGCAGGTCGAGAATGGCCTGTGGCACCGTCAGCCCCTCTTCCACCTCGCGGTCGAGCGCCGCCTCGGCGGCATGAATCGACCCAAGCCGCGCGATGGTCGCGTCGATGCGGTCGAAGGGGACGACCACCACCCCGTCACGGTCGCCGAGGACGATGTCGCCGCTTTCGACGCGCCGGCCGCCCAGCGTGACCGGGCCGCCAACCTCGCCCGGTCCCTTGGTGAAGGGCGAATCGGGC
>RFIR01000036.1 GCA_003695135.1 Alphaproteobacteria bacterium
ATTCAAAGGTGATGCGCCGCGCATTGTGGGCGCCTGGATAGGCGGCGCAGGCCGCGCACCGAGACGCCCCGCCGCGACACGCCGCGGCCCGATCGCCGCCCGCGCGTGCGACGCGATGACGAGCGGCCCGACCGGCCGCGCATCCGCCGCGACGATCGCGACGTCGATTCGACCGGCAGCGGTTTCTACGTCTCGCTCGACGGCAAGATCCTGACCAACAACCATGTGGTCGAAGGCTGCCGGCGCATGATCGTGGACGGGCGCGAGGAGGTGGAGGTTCTGGTCACCGACCGCGAGAACGACCTCGCGCTCTTGCAGCACGATGTCACCCGCAAGCCCGGGGAGATTGCGCGTTTCTCGCCCGATGCGCCGCGGTTGAATTCCGACGTCACCGTGGTCGGCTTCCCGCTCTACGGGCTCCTGGGCGGGCTCAACGTCACCCGCGGCGTGGTCTCCAGCCTCAAGGGGCTGAAGGGCAACGAGACCTTCATCCAGATCTCGGCCGAGGTGCAGCCGGGCAATTCCGGCGGGCCGGCGCTCGACTCGCGCGGCTATGTGGTCGGCGTGGTCCAGTCCAAGCTCAACGCGCTGAAACTGTCGCGCATCTCCGGCGGCATTCCGCAGAACGTCAATTTCGCCATCCGCCGGCGCGTGGCCATGGAATTCCTCAGGGCCCAGGGGGTGACGTTCGAGACCGGCGAGGACCGCACGCCGCTCGACCCGTCCGATCTCGCCGAGCAGGCGCAGAAGTTCACCGTACTGCTGGAATGCATCAAGTAGACGGGCGGGCTCAGCCGCGCGGCACCGTCTGCTGCATCGATTCCCGCTCGGCGAAGCGGGCGTACCAGTCGGCCAGCCCGGTACGGCCGGTGCGCCATTCGCGGCCGGGATGGCGGAAATCGAGATAGCCCAGCGCGCAGCCCAGCGCGATCTGGCCCATGCAGAGCGGCCCGGCGAGATAGGCGCCCCAGCGGCTGTCCAGCACGTCGAGCGCACGGGCGATCTTGCCCCACTGCGCCTCGAGAAACCGCTCGAAGCGCAGTGCCTCGGGGCGCATGGCGGTCTCGTAGCGCATCAGCACCGCGGAATCGAGCATGCCGTCGGCCGTCGCCTCCAGCGTCAGGCACTCCCACAGCCGCGGGGGATCGGGGTAGAAGCCGCCGCCGGCGCGGTCGTCGAGAAAGCGGGTGATCACCCGGCTGTCATAGAGCGCCGGGCCGTCGCCGCGCTCCAGACAGGGCAGCCGGGTCAGCGGGTTGGCGGTGAAGCCGGGCTCCAGATCCAGCGGCGTCACCTGCTCCGGCACAATCTCCACCTCATCGGCCTGGCCGGTCTCGATCAGCAGCACCCGAACCTTGCGCACGAAGGGCGAGGCGTCGGAGGAATGAAGGCGCAGCCCGCTCATCTAGACCGCCCCGCCGATCGGACGCAGCCGCAGCCGGGCCAGCAGCCCGAAATCGACCTCTACCCCCGGGCCGGCGCGTCCGGCGCGGATCGCCCGGCGGAACCGGCCGGCGATGCGCCAGGCGCGGCCGTGCTCCACCCGATCCTCCCCAAACGTCACGCCCTCTGCCACGGCATCGAGCGGGTCGGCGCCGGCCTCCCGCGCCGGTGCGGCCCTGCGCGCGGCGTAGAAGGCCAGCGCGGCGACCCCGGCATAGCGTAGCGCGGCCAGTGCGAGCGGCGAGAGCATGAGCGGTGCGGCCATGGCGAACCCTCCCTTGCAGCGTTCGACAGAACATAGGCCCGGTTGCCCGGCCGGGCAATCGCGCAGAGGCGATGCCGCCGCGACGCGGATGGCGTTGCGCAGGCGGCTCAGTCGTCAGGATCCTTCGCGGCCGGGCGACCGGCACTCACCGACTTGCCGGCGGATCTGCGCCGGCTGCGTTTCCTGCGACCGGGCCGTGGCTGCGTGGCGAGCACGGTCTGCACCCATATCCGGTTCAGCCTGTGGAGTTCCGCGGGCAGTACGGTGGCCGCATCCAGGGATTGCGCATGCTCGCTCGCCATCTCGACCGCTGCCGCAAGTGCGTCGGACATCACCGGGCCGGTGAAGAACTCGGCATCAAGCCTTGCGGCGTCATCGGCATAATCGCGCAGGATCCTCTCGGCCAGGTCGCGATGCAGGCGAAGCCTCGGCGCATCCCCGACCGGGCTTTCCTCCATGCAGTCGACCAGCTTGCGATTGATCGTGTCGATCCGCCGGCCACGGCCAGCCGCGAGGCGAAAATCGCGGATCAGCACCAGATCGGCCAGCGAGATCGCGATATTGGCTTCGCTCGCGGCCGCCAGCCTCGCGGTCTCGGTCCCGGTCGCAAGGGCCAGGAAGTCGTGCGCGGCACAGTTGCGGTGCAGCTGGCTGCGGATCATCGGCCGCACCGTCAGCCTGTCGCCGAAGACATTGCGCCAGCGGCCCAGCCGCTCGGCAAAATGGAACCGCCGTTTGCCCAGCGTACGGTCATGAAACTGTTCCAGCGTTCCGGTGAACACGCCCTGCTTGATCTGCTGTCCGTAGCCGGAGACCAGGCGCTCGGCATGCGGCCGGACATAGACGATCAGCCGCAGCCCGGCGCACGCATCAGGCAGCTTTTCGGCCAGCATTCCCTGCAGCCTTGCCGGATCGACGAATTCGAACCGTTCCGAGGAGACGACCAGCGCATCCGCCTCGCAACCCGCCCATTCGCGCCCGAGCATCTCATATAGATGTGGCGCGCGGCGAAATTTCGCCTTCTGGAACAGCGCATTGGCCAGCGGATGGTGATTGGCGAAATCGCGCTTCATGCGCAGGCCGGTCCCGGCATAGGCCAGAGACTTTCCGCCCTCGGCGGTCCAGTCGCCGGAATGCAGGGCCTTCTGGATTGCCGTGCTGCCGGCCTTGCAGTCGCCGATATGGATGACGAGTTCGCTCATTAGTGCACCCTCCCCACTGGAAGGTTCGACCGGTTTGGTGTGAGCCTTTCGCTTCCGGTGCCCTGTTGCGACGGCCTGCGTCGCTTTCCAGCGAATGGCCCGCATGAGACCTG
>RFIR01000320.1 GCA_003695135.1 Alphaproteobacteria bacterium
AGCCCCAGCCGTTCCATCCCCTGCCGCGCCCGTTCCGGCTCGGAAAGCTGCGGATCGCGGCAGAAGGCGGCCAGCCGGTGGCAGTGGAAGTTGCGGCAGAAGCGTTCGCGGGGGGCATCGAGCCTTTCGCGCACATAGCCGGCGAAATCGGTGCGCCGGGCGATGCGGGTGCCGGGGCTGTCATAGTCCTGCGTGCGCTCGAAGGCATAGGCCGAGCGGATGCGGTCGAGCGGATCGCGCAGGAACATGATGGCATGGATGCGGGTCCCGGGCAGGCGCGGCACCGGCCCCATCGCGGTGTGGGAGGAAAACGCCACCGCCTCGGGGCTGCCGGCCAGCCAGCAGGCCACGGCGCGGTGATTGTCCGAGGCCGGCAGCCCGTCGAATTCCCGCGTCACCCAGCGATCGGCGAAATTGCGCTTGAGCACCTCGTCGAGCGAGGTGCCCGCATTCTTGAACAGGTGATAATGCAGGATGACCGTGCGGGTCATGCCCGCCGCCCCTCCAGCAGGATCACCCGGGTCAGCCCGCATTCGGGCAGGGCCATGCGGTCGCAGCGCATCTCCCAGCCCGCCGCGACCAGCGCCTCGACCAGTGCCGCCACCGCCTCCGGCGCCTCGGGCGGATCGCCCACCGCCGCGCCATGGGCAAGGCAGGCCACCGCCAGGCGACGCGCCTCCGGCGCCTCCTCCAGCGCCGCGAAGAGCCGCGCGCCCGCCCCGGCATCGAGCCGCAGCGCCGCGAGCAGGATGCGCGGCGCGCCGGGCCCGGTCAGCCCGGCCCGGGCGCAGGCCTCGGCCAGCCGCGGCAGATCGCCCGCCAGCATCACCGGCCCGGCCGCGCGCGCGGCATCGGGCAGATGGGCCAGCGCGCAGCCCGGCGCACCGAGCGCGCGGGCAAGCGCATGGGCCAGCACCCGCTCGCCCGAGCGCGGCCCCTCCGGCGCGGGGGCGAGGCTGTCGGGATCGGCGAGGTCGAGAAACCGCCGCCTCTCGGCCCGGCCGGTGATCGGACAGCGGCCGGAAAACGGCGCGGTGTCGGTCTTGGCCAGAAGCCGCAGCAGCAGCTTCCGCGCCGCCTCAGGGGCGTATTCGCGGGCGACGAATGCGCGCCCGGCATCGGAGAGCCGCTGCCACAGCGCCTCGTCCTCATGGAGCCGGCGCACCGCATCCACCCAGTCCTGCGGCTCGCGCGCGATCAGGATCTCCTTGCCCTCTTCCAGCCCCATCCCCTCCGCGGCGATGGGCGAGGCGATGCAGGGCAGCCCGGCGGCGAGCGAGGAGCCGACCTTGCCCTTGACCCCCGCCCCGTAGCGCAGCGGCGCCACCGAGGCGATGCGCTGGTCGAGAAACGCGTCGAGATCGGGCACGAAGCCATGCACCACCACCCCGTCCTCGCGGATCGAGGTGATCTCCTCGGGCGGGTGCGAGCCGGCGATGTGGAACTCCAGATCCGGCATCGCCGCGCGCAGTTCGGGCCAGACATCGCTGAGGAAGGCCAGCACCGCATCGATATTGGGGGTGTGGCGATAGCCGCCGACAAAGGCGATGCCGGACCGCCCCTCGCGCCGGGCCGGGGTCTCGCGCGGCTCGATGACCAGCGCGATCACCGTCAGCGGCGCCTGCACGCCTTCCTCTTCGCGCAACAGCTCGCGCTCGGCGGTGGAGACCACGATGGTGTCGGTGGCCATGCGGATCAGCCCCAGCTCGCGCGCCTTCAGCGCCCGGGCCTCCTCCGCCGCCTTGGGACCCGCCCCCTCCAGCCGCGCCTCGCGCTCGGCGCGCAGGTAATGCAGATCGACGGTGTCGAAGATCAGCGGCGTCTGCGGGCACAGCCCGCGCAGCATCTGCGCCCATGCCCCGCCGGCGACGACGCGGTAGAGGAAGAAGAGGTCGAACTCATGGGCGTGATCGCGCAAATACGCGCCGATGTCGCGGATATAGGGCCCGTGCAGCAGCTCCACCCCCATCTCCTGCAGCGCATGGCCGTAAGCGCCGCCGAGCGCGAGGTTGGCGGGGATGAAGGTGACGTCATAGCCCAGCCCGGTGAAGATGCGCAAAAACCACCAGGCGCTGAGCGAGCCCGAATCGCGGTCCGGCGTCGGGGTGATGGCGTCGATGACCAGGATGCGCGGGCGGGCCGGGCGCGGCAGGGCGCGCGGGTCGAGCCGGTGATCCTCGGCATGGCGCTCCAGCGCGAATTCCCAGATCTCGCGCTGGCGGGCCTGGTTGCGGGTCTGATAGGCCTTGACGCCCCCGCTCAGCGACCGGCCCGAGGAGACGCCCTCGAAATGGACCACCTGCGCGCGCGGCTGGTAGAGCACGCGATAGCCGTGCTGGCGGATGCGCATCGCCAGGTCGCTGTCCTCGCAATAGGCCGGCGCATAGCGGGTGTCGAACCCGCCCAGCCGCCGCCACAGCGCCCGCGGCACCATGATCGCGGCGCCCGAGACATAGTCGACATCGCGCAGATAGTTGAAGCCCGGCTCGTCGGGATCGCCGCCCCGCCCGGCATTGGCGCCGCCGCCATTGCGCCAGACATGGCCGCCGGCCTCCTGCAGCGTGCCCTCGGGATAGATCAGCTTGGCGCCGATGAGCCCCGCCTCGGGATGGGCGGCAAAGCTGGCCAGCAGCCGGTCGACCCAGCCCGGCAGCACCGCGGTGTCGTTGTTGAGAAAATAGAGATAGCGTCCCCGCGCCGTCGCCGCGGCGGCGTTGCAGCTCTTCAGGAAGCCGAGATTTTCCGCATTGCGCCGGTAGCGGATGCCGGGGATGGCCGAAAACACCGCCTCGGTGTCGTCATCGGAGCCGTCATCGGCCAGGATCACCTCGATCTCGGCCGCGTCGCCGGCGCGCAGGATCGAATAGAGGCAGCGCAGCGTGTAGGCGAACTGGTTGTAGACCGGCACGATCACCGAGACCTCCGGCGCCTCGGGCGGCGGATCGGCAAAGCCCGCCGCCACCGCCGCGCGCAGCTCCGACCACGAGGCGAAATCGTCCTGCCAGGGCGGGATGCCGGTGGGCCGCGCCCCCTCATAGCGGCCATGCTCGACGAAATGCTGCAGCGGGGTGTGCGGATAGTCGCGCAACAGCCCCGGATGGCGGGCGAGATACAAGGCCTGGGCGAAATCGGGCGAGAGATCGACCCAGGGCTCGCGGCCATGGATCAGGTAATGCTCCAGCGGGCTCTGCCCCGGATCGGCATCGGCCATGTAGCGCGCGGCATAGGCGGCGCCGTCGAACCACGGGTTGGGGCGGAACCCCGCCCGCCAGCCGCCTGACAGGTAATGGACCAGCGGGTGGCAGCCCGGCGGCAGCGCGCCGCCGGCCTCGGCCAGATAGTGGCGGGCATCGAACAGCGGATGCGGCGACAGATCGGGCGGGGCGGGGGTGTCGAGAAACACCTCCAGCAGCGTCAGCCCCAGCCGGCCCGGCCAGTCGAGCCGCTGCTGGGCGAAGACCCGGTCGTTGTCGAAGAGCGGATGCGGGTTGATGCCGGCGCCCGCCGCCTCGAGATAGGCCGCCAGCGGATCGCCCGCCGCCTCGGGATGGGTCTCGGCCACGAAATCGCCGCGGAAGAGCGGGCAGGGATCGGGGCGGTCGGCCGGGTCGCGCAGGGCATAGGCGCGCAGGATCTCCCAGCCCGTCCTGCCCGTGAGCCCCGGCTGCGCGGAAAGATGGGAAAGATCGAAGATCGGCCGCGGCGGCAGCGGCGGCGCATCGGCCGGCAGGCGGGCATAGGCGATCAGCGGATTGGCATGCGGGGCGGCGGCGAGGGCGGCGGCATCGAGCCGGCCGGCCAGCCAGGCCGGCACCACCCAGGGATGGGGCTGGCGCCCCTCGGCCCCGCCCCAGTAGAGATAGTGGAACAGCGGATGCATGCCGGCCGCGGCGATGTCGGGATTGCGCTGCAGATAGAACCGGCAGGAGAACAGCGCGCAGGGATCGTGCAGCGCCTCCAGCCCGTGGGCGGCGTAATGGGCAAACGGGCTGCGCGCGGCGCGCGCCTGGGGGTGGCGCGCGGCATACCAGACGGGATCGAACAGGCCCGAGCCTTCCAGATCGCGCAGGAATTCGCGCCGCTGCCCGGCCGAGGCGAAGCGCACGCTCACCCCTTCCGCATCCGGCGCGCCCGGCGCCTCCGGCACCCCGGACGCCATTGCCGCCGGCCCGGCCGCCTCCGCTCCGGGCGGGCTGCAGCACCGCCCCTCGGCGCGGCCGGCCTGCAGCCAGTGCAGGAACGGGTTGATGCCGGCCTCGCGGATGTCGGGATAGCGCTGCAGATAGCCGGTGGTGGAGAAATCCGGAGCGGGATCGCGCCCCTCGCGCCAGCCCGCCTCGCAGTAATGCGTCGCCGGATCGGTGCGGGAGAAATCCACATCCGGGTTGGCGCGGCGATAGAATTCCGCATCGATATGGCGGGCGATCAGCGCGATCTGCGCCGCGCGGTCGCTGAGAAGTTCGACGGTTCTGCTGCTCATGCCCCCTCCCGGCCGGACGCGACGGGCCGCCTGCCGGCGCCCGATGTCGCACCGCCGCGCCCCGGCGGCGAGCCGGCGCGGCCCGGCCCGGCCCCGCTCTAAGCCGATCGCGCAAACCCCGTCAAGCAGCCCGCATTGCCGCCGCGCCGGCCGCGGCCGGGCGGGGGCGGGCATGCCCGATATCGCAACTGGAATTCGACCTATTGAAATTTTAACGAAACTGAATGATCTTACGTTTTCGCCACCCCGGCATCGAGTTCCGGCAGGCCGGTCTTGCCCCGGTCCGGGTCGGCATCGGTGCGATTCCGCGGCCGCGCAATATGAGGGAAGGGACCGTGCAGGGGCCTGGCGCATCCGGTCTTCGCGGCAGCGCATTTCGCCCTGCCGATCAGACGCACATGTAAAATGATTGGAAGAGACCCCTGCAAAACCCGGATGCAGGCGGACATCCTGAATGCACAAGGTTTCGGAGGGACCAGATTTGCACGCGCGTGAAGTAATCAGGAAATAACTTCGCGAGATTGCTGCGAAACTCCACCAGCCAGACCCGAGCGTTCCGCGCGGGCGCCACGAAATTGTGGCGCCGGATAAGTTTTTCTTATTTTCACTGTTGATTGATAAATATTGATTGGGGAATTATTTTCTAATTACTTTACACGCGCGCGATACACATTGGCAGAAAACGCGTCTCGCCTGAAATGCCCCGTCGCACCGGAGTTTCGCAGGGGTCTCTATCAAATAAGTGAAAATCATGGATAGTCGACGCCGGCGCCGCATTTCGCGGCGCCCGGACACGCGGACCGGGCCTGGCCGGTGGCACCTGCCCTCCCCCCGTCCCCTCCCCCCCGCCGGGCGGCCATGGCGCGGGGTTTCATCCGACCGTTTGAAGATCAGCGCAGTTCTGCAAACCCGGCGGCGCGGATCACGATCAGCGACTTGGTCATCAGCGCGAAGCGTTCGCGATAGAGCGTGCCGTCGGGAAACAGCCTGCGCACCAGCCACTGGTCGACCAGCTCGATGTGATCGGCATTGATCGCCGCGGCGCGGTAATCCTCCCGCCGCTTGGTGTAGCGGATGTTGAAGCGGTTGTTGAGCTGGGCCCGGGTCGGCGCCGGCAGCCAGTGGAAGAACGGCGCGCCGTAATGCGGCTCGATCGGGAACCACAGATAGGGGGTCTGCATGTAATAGGCCTCGCCCACCCGGCGGGTCTCGTCGGCGAAGCGGATCATGTTCTCCAGGCTGCCGACATGCTCGATCACGCTGTTGGAATGGGCCAGATCGAAGCTGGCATCGCCATATTGCGGCATGGCGCAGCCATCGCCCTGGACATAGGTCACGTCCATGGTGTCGGCCTCGTCGCGGCCGACGGCGAGCTCGTCCTCATAGTTCAGAAGCGTCAGCTCGACATGCGGGGCAAGCTCGGGGTCGAGCAGCCGCCAGTAATCGCGCCGCCCGCCGATATCGAGCACCCGCGCCCGGCCCTTCTTCGCCACGATGCCGCGCAACAGCGCGTCGAGCCGCCTGAAACGGGCGCGGCGAAAGCGCGAGGCGCGCGAACGGGGGTCGTTGGTATCGGGCCGCTTCGCCATCCGGGCCTCCCTGCATTCATGCCCTGCCTGATGCCGCCCGATCTGGGCGGGCCGGAGGCAGGCATAAGGCCTTGGGGTGAACGGATCGTGCGGCAGAACGCCCCGCCCGCCCCCTCACACCGCCTGCGGCGCCGGGCCCGGGCCCTGCGCGCTCCAGCCCTGCTGCCATTCCGCCCGCCGCCGCCAGATCTCGGCCCAGACCGCGGCGCTCTCCCGCTTCCGCCCGCTCAGCGCCACCAGCCCCAGCGCCAGCCGGCGCGACAGCGGCCAGGCCCGGATCAGCGCCAGCGCGGCCGGCCGCTGCCAGGCGGGCAGATGCCGCCGGATCAGGCTCGTCTTGGCGCGCAGCAGCCGGATCATCTTTTCGGCCCGCACCCGCTCGGACGCCCCGCCATGATGGATGATGGTGGCCGCAGGGGTGATATGCGGATCGGCCCCCAGCGCACGGGCGCGCAGACACAGATCGGCCTCCTCGCCATACATCACGAAATGGGCGTCGAACCCGCCCAGCTGCTGCCACAGCGCGCGGGTGATCAGCAGAAAGCAGCCCGAGACGATGTCGACCGCGCGTACGCTGTCGCGGGCCCAGCCGCCATAGGCCTCGGAATTGAAGACGGGGCTTCCCGGAAACAGCCCCGTCAGCCCGGCGGCGCGGCAGAACAGGTTCCACAGCCCGATGCGCCGCCAGCAGGAGGCGGGGTTGAGGGAGCCGTCGGCAAACAGCGTGCGCCCGCCCCAGATCTTCGCCTGCGGCATTTCGCGCGCGAAATCGACCAGCCGGTCGATGGCCCGCTCGCGCACCACCGTGTCGGGGTTGAGGAGCAGCAGGTATTGCCCGCGCGCCTCGGCCGCGGCGAGGTTGTTGGCGCCGGCAAAGCCGTGATTTTCCGCCTCGGCCATCAGCCGGATGCCGGGAAATTCCTTCGCCACCGCCTGCGCCGAGCCGTCGGTGGAGGCGTTGTCGACAAGGATGATCTCATGCGCGGTCTCCGTCTCGGCCGCGATCGAACGCAGGCAGGCGAGCGTCATCTCGCGCGTGTTGTAGCTCACGATCAGGATGGAGAGGAGCGGATCGGACAAGGGGGCACGCGCGCGGCTGAATGACGGAAAACGGAAGGCTCAACGAAACCGGCCCGGGCCGGCGGTCCGGCCGGGGGGCGGGGTTGTCGGCCAGAATTGTGGCAGAATCATGGCAATCCGGCCGCAAAACCGCCACGAATCCCCGGCTAAGGTTAACCTGCGGGGCGTTCGAGTCGGATTCCGGCAGACGTCCCGCATGTGCATGAAGACCGGCCGGTTTCGTCCGAGGGGGTTGGACGAGCGGGCCGGAGTTGGGGACCTGCGGGTTCGGTGGTCGTGTCACGGGGCGTCCCGGCCGGACGGGGTATCGCGTGTCCGCACCGGGACTGACGAAGGGACAGCTCCGCCGGCAGCCCGTGCGGCGGCGCCGCGCACCGCCTGCAGCCGGTCCCCCGGATCTGGGGAAGGTCAATGGCAACGATAACCGTATCGAGCGCAGCCGGTCTGAACGCCGCGCTGGCCGCCGCATCGGGCGGCGACATCATCGAACTCGCGGCCGGCAGCTACGGCCATGTCAACATCAGCGGGCTGAACACCGCCGCCGGGGTCACCATCCGCTCGGCCGACCCCAATGCGCGGGCCGATCTCGCCTCGCTCTACATCACCAATTCCTCGAACCTGACCATCGAGGACGTGCTGGTCGATTTCGTGCCCGACCAGTTCACCGCGCTGTGGTCGCCCGCCGTCGACATCCGCGCCTCCGACAGCATCACCATCAGGAATACCGAGATCGACGGCGGCAAGGCGGTCAACAATCTCAACGGCAATGTCCAGGGCTACTATACCGGCATGGGCATCCAGGCCATCCACGGCACCACCAATCTCAAGGTGATCTCCTCGGACATCCACGGCTTCGACAAGGGCATCCGCCTCGATGTCGACGGGCTGGTGGTGAAGAATTCCGAGATCCACCACACCCGCTCCACGCCGCTCGGCGGCACCTTCTCCAATGCGGTGATCGACGGCAATCACCTGCATGACATCTACCCGCACAATTACGGCGGCGCGGGCGATCACGGCGACTTCATCAAGATCCAGCGCCTGAGCGGCGGCGCCTCGCCGCTGTCCAACATCACCATCACCAACAACTTCTTCGACCAGGGCAAGGGCCACCCGATCCTCGGCATCCTGTTCGACAGCTCCGGCAACCCGACCGGCTTTGCCAATGTCGACATCTCCGACAATGTCTTCTTCAACGCCAATGCGCTCGGCATGTCGCTGAACAACGTGCACAATTCGCGCATCGCCAACAACACGCTGCTCGATTCGCGCGGTGACGATCTCGACCAGCCCGGCATCTATCTCGCGGGCGGCAATTCCAACATCGCCATCATCGACAACATCGCCGGCTATGTCTCGGCCGGCGGCGGCACCGGCATCACCGAGCAGGGTACGCTGCTGGTCCAGCGCACCAACCCCTATGGCGCCAATTTCTACGGCGATCTCTTCGTCAACGCGCTGTCGCTGCTGCCCGATATCGAGGATCTGCGCGCGCGGCCGGGCGGGCCGCTCGACGGCACCGGGCTGGGCGCGGCGCTGACCCATTTCGACCCCTCGCCGCAGAAACTGACCGCCCAGATCCTGCCGGTGCGCGACGGGGCCGGGCTGTTTTTGTTCGACGGCCGGCTCTCGGCCGACAAGAGCGGCTATCTCGACGCGCAGAACGCCACCTTCTCGTGGGATTTCGGCAACGGCAAGACCGGCGCGGGCGACAGCGCGGTGGTCTCCTACGACACGCCGGGCTTCTACAAGGTGGTGCTGACCGTCAGCCATGGCGGCAGGACCGACCGCAGCACCAGCTGGGTGGAGGTGGTCGATCCGCTGCTGCTCAGGCTCAACGGCGATGGCGGCACCATCGCCGATGGCTCCAGCTACGGCGTGCCCGTCACCAGCAGCGTGGGCGTCAGCCTCGCCGACGGGCCCTGGGGCAAGGCGCTGCGCATGGGGGCAAGCTCCGAGCTGCGGTTCGACCGCCACCAGGCCGACCAGCTGTTCAATCTCGACGGCTTCCAG
>RFIR01000321.1 GCA_003695135.1 Alphaproteobacteria bacterium
TATGACAAGGCGCTGATCGCCGGGCGGCTGGGCATGAAGCCGGAAAGCCTGTCGCGCGCCTTCGCCAAGCTCAGGCAGAAGGGCGTCATCGTCGATCGCGAGCATGCCGCCATCGAGGAGGTGGCGCGGCTGCGCGCCCTGGTCGAGCAGGACCCGGCCACCGCCTGGAACCGGGCGAGATGAGGCGGCGCGGTATCAGCCCAGCCGCGCCCGACGCTTGAGGACCGGGCAGGTGGCGGGGTCGTCCATCACCACCTGGCAGCGCAGGCACAGCACGCATTCATTGGGGTTGATCCGGCCGATCGGGTCGATCGCGCCCATGGTGCATCTCTGTTCGCAGAGCCGGCATTCCCGGCCGCATTGCGGGCGGCGGTGCAGCCAGTCGAACACTTTCAGCTTGGCCGGGATCGCCAGCGCCGCGCCGAGCGGGCAGAGATAGCGGCAATAGAAGCGTTCGATGAACAGGCCGGCGACCAGAATCACGACAACGAAGGCGACAAAGGGCCAGGCGCGCAGCATTCGCATCGAGATGGCGGTCTTGAAGGGTTCGATCTCGGCGGCCTTGAGCGCCAGCGACATCGAGTAGAAGGACAGGGCGAGGATCAACACGAAGGCGGTGTACTTGATGACCCAGAGCCGCTCGTGCAGGGCGAAGGGCACCGCGATCTGCCGGATGCCCAGGCTCTGCGCGGCCTCGTTCAGCAGTTCCTGCAGCGCACCGAACGGGCAGAGCCAGCCGCAATAGACGCCGCGGCCGAGGAACAGGATGCCCAGCGCCACGCCCGACCACAGGGTGAAGATCAGCGGCTCGACCAGGAAGGTCTCCCACCGGAAGCCGTTCAGCAGGGCATGGATGAAGGCCACCACCTGGACCACCGAAAGCTGGCCGCCGACGCCCCAGCCGAGCCAGACGAGCGTGACCGTCAGCACGCCCAGCCGCAGCCAGCGCCACAGACGCGTCCGGCGGGCAACGTATTCCTGAAAGAACATCACCACCGTCACCACGCCCATCAGCACGGCCAGTCCCGCCACCTGCCAGCGTTTCTCGGTCCAGGCCCGTTCCCAGAGCGGGGCAGGTTCTGGAGGCGCGGCATGCACGAATTCCCGCGGCAGCGCGTAATCCAGCCCGATCACCAGAACCGGATCGGGTGCCCCTTCCTCTGCCGCCGGGCGCGTGGCGGTCAGCTCCACCCGGAAGGGCGCGGTGGGGTCGAAGTCGTGCGTCGACACCCGGAACAGGCTGCGCTCCTTGAACTCCGGCAGGCCGTCCAGCGCCAGTTTGTCGATGCGCATGAAACCTTCGGCCCTGAGCGGGATGCGCCGACCGTCCTGGACCAGGGCGATCCGGTCGAACACACCGCTGCGGCGCCATTTGGTGCCCCGGTGCCCCTGCAGGCCGCGCGAGGCGACGAACAGCGCCACCTCCTCCGGCCCGATTCCCGCCATCGCCCGGTTGTAGAGCGCCTGACCGAGCAGGTTCTGGCCGATGGTCGGCGGATCGGCCAGCGCGACCCAGAGATCGATGAAGAACCCCTCGCCGGGCGGTACCGGCACTCTGGCCGCGGTGAAGGCCGGCGCGGCCTCGTCGAGCGTCACCGTCAGCCGGGCGAGCGCGCCGGTGGCCAGCAGCTCCTCGACGCTTCGCGGCTCGAAGCCGGTCCGGTCGATGCCGCGGCCGGGCAGGAGCCCGCGGTCGAGCGCCAGCGCGCGCGCGGTGCGCAGAATCGAATCGCGAATCACCCCCGAGGAGACCGTGGCCCTTGCGATGGCATCCGGCGCGCCGGGCGAGCTGCCGTTCCGCCCGAAGGGATCGCGCAGGTCGATCCCCGCGAATCCGCCCACGAAGGCCGCGATGTCGGCATCCGAGAGGCCCAGGGTCAGGATCGGCTCGTTGTGGCGGATCAGGCGGGCACCCGCGATCCGGCCATCCGGGGTCACGGCCACGAGAACGTCCAGTGGCTTTCCCGAATATCCCAGCGAGCGGGTCACCTCCCAGGTCGAGGCGACATGGCCGACGAGGCTGCCGTCGGGCCGGGTCACCTTCCAACCCGGCACCGCCGAATCCTCCCGCTCGATACGGGGATAGCTTACTCCCGCGAACAGGGCACGCGCCATGTCGTCATGCAGGATCGGCACGCCGTCCCCGTCCTGCGCAAGGGCGGCGGGGATCGGCAATGCAAGGCCAAGGAGCAGCAGAAGCAGGGCTGTCAGGGATGGTTTCGGCATGGCCGAGCGATACGGCCTGCCCGGAAACGCAGCCTTGACCGATGTCAAGGCGGTCAGGGCGTCCTCTCGCCATGGTCCGGCCCATTCCAGCCAGGAAGGAGGACCCAGATGGTACCCGGAACACCCATGGCAAGACGCACGGCGCTGGCCGGCGCGGCGCTGGCGCTGGCACTCGCCGCGCCTGTCGCGCTGGCGCAGGAAAAGCCCAAGGAGCATGCCGACACGCCCGGAGCGGCCTATGAACCCAGCATGAACACGCTCGGCCAGCTCAAGGTCGAGATTCCCGGCCGCAAGGCCGGCGATCCGGTGATGACGCCGGCGGAATACCAGCGGGCCAACACCATCTATTTCGAACGCTGCGCCGGCTGCCACGGGGTGCTGCGCAAGGGGGCCACCGGCAAGCCGCTGACCACCGACATCACGCGCGACAGAGGCTACGAGTATCTGCGCGACTTCATCACCTACGGCTCGCCGGCCGGCATGCCGAACTGGGGGACCTCGGGCGAGCTGACCGAGGAAGACGTCGACATCATGGCGCGCTACCTGCTGCTCGATCCGGCCTCGCCGCCGGAATTCGGCATGCCCGAGATGCGCGCCAGCTGGAAGGTGATCGTGCCGCCGGACAAGCGGCCCACCGAGAAGCTCAACGACATCGACATCGACAATCTGTTCTCGGTGACGCTGCGCGATGCCGGCCAGATCGCGCTGATCGACGGCAGCTCCTATGAGATCAAGGCGGTTATCGACACCGGCTACGCGGTGCATATCAGCCGCATCTCGGCCTCGGGCCGCTACCTCTACACCATCGGGCGCGACGCCAAGGTGACGATGATCGATCTGTGGATGGACCCGCCGGCGCCGGTGGCCGAGATCAAGGTCGGCACCGAGGCGCGTTCGGTGGAAACCTCGAAATTCGAGGGCTGGGAAGACAAATACGCCATCGCCGGCGCCTACTGGCCACCGCAATACGTGATCATGGATGGCGAGACGCTGGAGCCGCTCAAGATCGAATCCACCCGCGGCATGATCTATGACGAGCAGACCTACCATCCCGAGCCGCGCGTCGCCTCGATCGTGGCCTCGCACAACCGGCCCGAATTCGTCGTCAACGTGAAGGAGACCGGCAAGACCCTGATGGTCGACTATTCCGACATCAGGAATCTCAAGGTCACCGAGATCGAGGCCGAGCGCTTCCTGCATGATGGCGGGTTCGATTCGACCGGGCGCTACTTCCTGGTGGCCGCCAATGCCCGCAACAAGGTGGCGGTGATCGACACCAAGGAGGACCGGCTGGTGGCGCTGATCGACACGGGCGGGGTCAAGCCCCATCCCGGCCGCGGGGCGAACTTCATCCACCCGGTCTACGGGCCGGTCTGGGCGACCTCGCATCTGGGTGACGAGACGGTGACCCTGATCGGCACCGATCCGGAGGGCCATCCCGATCAGGCCTGGAAGGTGGTGCAGCATCTCTATGCGATGGGCGGCGGTTCGCTGTTCATCAAGACGCATCCCAATTCCGAGCACGTCTATGTCGACGCGCCGCTCAATCCCGATGCCGAGGTCTCGGGTTCGGTGGCGGTGTTCCGCATCGCCGACATGACCCAGGAAGAGCCCGAATTCGTCGTTCTGCCGATCGCGGAATGGTCGGGCATTGCCGAGGGCCAGCCGCGCGTGGTCCAGGGCGAGTTCAACAAGGCCGGCACCGAGATCTGGTTCTCGGTCTGGAACGCGTCGGACAAGCCCTCGGCGATCGTGGTGGTCGACGACAAGACGCTTGAGCTCAAGCATGTGATCAAGGATCCGCGCCTGATCACGCCGACGGGCAAGTTCAACGTCTACAACACGCGTTCGGACATCTACTGACGCAAGGGCCGGGGACCGGCATGCTCCGGTCCCCGGCAGCCCCCGAAGCCCAACAGGAACAGGTCAGAGACCGTCATGACCGGAACGGGAAAAGTCTATCTGATCGGCGCCGGGCCGGGGGATCCGGAACTGATGACGCTGCGCGCCATGCGCATGCTGGCCGAGGCCGATGTCGTGGTTCACGACCGGCTGGTCTCGCCCGAGATCCTGGCCTCGGTGCCGAAGGGCGCGCGGCGGATCCCGGTCGGCAAGGCGCCGGGATGCCACAGCGTGACCCAGGAGAGGATCAACGAGATGCTCGCCGAGCTTGCGCTTGACGGAAACACCGTCGCCCGGCTCAAGGGCGGCGATCCGCTGATCTTCGGCCGCGGCTCGGAAGAGGCGGCCTATCTGGCCGAACGCGGCATCGCCGTCGAATACGCCCCCGGCATCACCGCCGCGCAGGGTGCGGCGGCCTCGACCGGCGTGCCGCTGACCCATCGCGGCCTTGCCAGCGGGGTGCGCTATGTTACCGGCCACCGGCAGAAGGACCGTCCGCTGGAGCTCGACTGGAAGCGGCTGGCCGATCCCGAGACCACGCTGGTGGTCTATATGGGCGTGGCCAATATCGGGCAGATCGCGCTGGCGCTTCTGGCCGAGGGCATGCCTGCCGACCTGCCGGTGCTGGCGGTGGCCAATGCCACGACCCCGCGCGAGGCGCGGCTGCTCTCGCGGCTCGACCGCATCGCGCGCGAGATGCGCGACTGGTGCGCCGATGGCCCGGTTCTGTTCGTGATCGGGCGCGTCGCCGGGCTCGCCGTCGCGCGCGGCCTTGATCTGGACGAGACCCTCACCGAAGCGCGGGTCGCCGGCCATGGCTGATCTCGCCCGGATCATCGCCTTTGCCTGCCTCGCGGGCCTCGCCGGCCCGGCGCTGGCCGGCGGGGCAGTGCCCGATCCGCAGGCGCTGGCGCGGCTGGTGCATCAGGATTGCGGATCCTGCCACGGCATGACGCTGAAGGGCGGGCTCGGCCCCGACATCCGGCCCGAGCGGATGATCCGTTTCTCGACCGATGACCTCAAGGCGCTGATCCTCGACGGCATTCCCGGCACGCCGATGCCGCCCTGGCGGCCGCTCCTGAGCGA
>RFIR01000322.1 GCA_003695135.1 Alphaproteobacteria bacterium
GATCCCGCTCGGCCTCGGCTGGGCGGGGCTCGCGCTCCTGCCCTGGCATGACCTGAAGGACGGGTTCTGGACCTTCTCCTGGCTCGGCTCGGGCTGGCCGGTCTCGGGGCCGGCGGCGTCGGGTCTGGCCCAGGCGGTGACGGGCGCCGCGCCCTGGCTTCTGCCGCTGGTGCTTGCGCTCGCCCTGCCCCTGCTGGCGCTGGGCCGGCCGCGGGGGGATCGCCTGCGCGCCCTGATTCTGGTCGGATCGGGGCTTGGCGGCCTGGCCTGGTTCCTCGCCCAGGGTTTCGGGATCGGCCTGCCGGCGCAGCTGTGGCCGGTGATGGCGGCGCTGTTCGGCGAGCAGGCGACGCAGCCCGGCCTCGGTACCGGCGGCGTCATGGCCGCGCTGGGGCTTCTGTTCGTGCTCACCGAGGGGCTTGCCGGGCGCGGTGCCGCCCGCGGCGATGCCTTCACCGCCGGGGCCATCGGCCTGGTGGTGGCGCTGGTCTCGCTGTTCATCTTCCTGCCTGTCTTCGCCATGATGACCGGCGCCTTCACCGGGCAGGAGGGCGGCTTTGCGCCCGGCCTCGCCATCGAGCGTTTCACCGACGACCGCATCTGGGGTCTTGACTGCATCACCGGCGACCGATCCTGCGGCACGGCCTGGAACACGGTGTTTCTTGCCAGCCTGACCGGTCTGACCACCACGCTTCTGGGGCTCGCCTTCGCGCTGGTGGTGGCGCGGACCGGCATGCCGGGCCGGCGCAGCCTGCGGCTGATCTCCATCCTGCCGATCATCACCCCGCCCTTCGTGATCGGTCTGGCGCTGATCCTGTTCTTCGGACGCTCCGGCGTGGTGACCCAGACCATGTGGTCGTGGTTCGGCATCCCGCCCTCGCGCTGGCTCTACGGGCTGCCGGGCATCTGGATCGCGCAGACGCTGGCCTTCACGCCCATCGCCTTTCTCGTCATCATCGGGGTGGTCGAGGGGGTAAGCCCCTCGCTGGAGGAAGCCGCCCAGACCCTGCGCGCCTCGCCGATGCGGACCTTCTTCACCGTCACCCTGCCGCTGATCCGGCCCGGCCTCGCCAACGCCTTCCTCCTGAGCTTCATCGAGAGCATGGCCGATTTCGGCAACCCGATCGTGCTGGGAGGCTCGTTCAACGTGCTGGCCACCGACATCTTCTTTGCCATTGCCGGCGCGCAATACGATGCGGCGCGCGCGGCGGTGCTGGCGGTGGTGCTTCTGGGCTTCACCCTCTGCGCCTTCTGGGCGCAGAACCAGTGGCTGGGCAAGAAGCTCTATGTCACCGTTACCGGCAAGGGCGATGGCGGCATGGCGCTGTCACTGCCCAAGCCGGTGGCGCGGGTGGCCGCGGCCGTGGTCTATCCCTGGGCGCTGTTCTCGCTGCTGATCTATCTGATGATCCTGTTCGGCGGCTTCGTCGAGATCTGGGGCCGCGATCACAGCCTGACGCTGCGCCATTATGCCGATGCCTTCTCCATCGGCTGGTCGGAGAAGTTCGGCCTCGTCTGGTCGGGCGCGGCCTGGAATTCGTTCTTCACAACCTTCTGGGTCGCGGCGGTCTCGGCCCTGCCCACGGCGCTGATGGGGCTCTTGATCGCCTGGCTCCTTGCCCGGCAGAATTTTGCCGGCAAGCGCGCCTTCGAGTTCGGGGCGATGCTGTCCTTCGCCATTCCCGGCACGGTGATCGGGGTGAGCTACATCATTGCCTTCAACGTGCCGCCCATCGAGATGACGGGCACCGGCATCATCCTGATCATCGCCTTCGTGTTTCGCAACATGCCGGTCGGCATCCGCGCGGGCGTCGCCAATTTCGCCCAGCTCGACCCCAGCCTCGACGAGGCCTCGCTGACCCTGCGCGCCGGCACCTTCGCCACGCTGCGCAAGGTGCTGGCGCCGCTCCTGCGTCCCGCCTTCATCGCCGCGCTGGTCTACAGCTTCGTCACCGCGATGACCGCGATCAGCGCGGTGGTGTTCCTGGTCTCGGCCCGCTACGACCTGGCCACCACCTATATCCTGGGCCGGGTGGAGAACGGCGATTACGGCCTGTCCATCGCCTATTGCTCGGTGCTGATCGTGGTGATGGCGCTTTCCGTGCTGATGATGCAGCTGCTGTTTGGTGCGCGCCGGCTGGGCCGGCGGGCCGAGGCGGGCGGCGGCGCGCCGATACTTGCCACGGGATGACCGCATGACCGACACCCGGCCTGCCGTGCGTCTGGACAAGGTGACCCGCCGCTTCGGCGATGTGGTGGCCGTCGATTCGGTCTCCTTCGAGGTTGCGCGCGGCGAGCTGGTCACGCTTCTCGGCCCCTCGGGCTGCGGCAAGACCACCATGCTGCGGCTGGTGGCGGGGCTGGAACTGGCCAGCGAGGGCCGCATCGAGATCGCCGGTCGCGACGTGACCGCGCTGTCGGCCTCGCAGCGCGATGTGGCGATGGTGTTCCAGTCCTACGCGCTGTTTCCGCATATGAGCGTGTTCGACAACGTCGCCTACGGGCTGCGCATGACCGGGCTGCCCAAGGCCGAGATCCGGGAACGGGCCGAGGCGACACTGGATACGGTGGGGCTCAAGGGCCTGGGCGGCCGGATGCCGGCCGAACTCTCGGGCGGCCAGCAGCAGCGCGTCGCCGTCGCCCGCGCGGTGGTGCTGGAACCGGACGTGCTGCTGTTCGACGAGCCGCTTTCGAATCTCGACGCCAAGCTCAGACGCCGGGTGCGCGACGACATCCGCGAACTGCAGCAGCGGCTGGGGCTGACGGCGGTCTATGTCACGCATGACCAGGAAGAGGCGCTCGCCATCTCCGACCGCGTGGTGGTGATGGAGAGTGGCCGCATCCTGCAGGCCGGCAGCCCGCGCGAGCTCTACGAGCGTCCCGACAGCCGGTTCGTCGCCGATTTCATCGGCGATGCGAACCTGCTCGATGCCGAGATAACCGGAGTGTCTGACGGCATGGCCACGGTGCGCCTGGGCGGCATGGAACTCGCCCTGCCTGCTCGCGGGCTGCCGCCGGGCCCGGCCACGGTCGCCGTCCGGCCGCATGCGGTGCGGATCTCGGCGCCCGAAGCC
>RFIR01000323.1 GCA_003695135.1 Alphaproteobacteria bacterium
GCTTCGGCGGTCTGCAGGTTGTGCGGCCAGGGCATGCCATGGGTGATGATGGTCGATTCCAGCGCCACAACCGGGCTGCCGGCGCGGCGCGCCTCTTCCACCTCGGGCGAAAGGATCAGGGGCAGGGTCATGGCACGGGCCTCGCGGTATGGCGCGCGGCGGCGGCAAGCCCGGCCGAAAGGCAGTCCTGCAACGTCGCGGCAGCCAGATCGGCGGCGATGAAGCCGGCGGCGAAGCGGTCGCCCGCGCCAGTGAGCGATGCGGCGGCACCGGGGGCAGGGGTCGCCACCGCCACACGGTCGTCGCCGAAATGCGCCGCGGCCTCGCGGGCGCCATCGGTCACCACCGCCTGCCCGGCGATGACGGCCAGCCCGCGCGCGGCGTAGGTACTGCATGAGAACTGCGTTGCGCAGATCGCCTCGGCCTCGGCCCGGTTGGCGATGATGCGCAGGGGTCTTCGCGGGGGAACCAGAACATCACGCAGCGCCGCCGCCTTGGCCGGGCTGGCGGGGATCAGCGTGGGGAGGATTTCGGGCAAGCCCCGCAGCAGCCGGCCGATCGCCCCCGCGGGCAGATTTCCGTCGATCACCGCGTGATCCGGCGCGAGCCCGATCAGTGTGTCGGCCAGGTCGTGCGCCGTCGCCTCCAGCACCCGGCAATCGGCCACAGAGGCGAAGAGTTCGCCATCGGGCCCTTCGATGGCCAGGTAACGGTCGGTATGCTCGGCCCGGTGCAGATGTTGCGTGCCAATGCCCAGCGCCGCGATCTCTGCCGCCAGCGCCGCGCCTTCCGCATCGCGGCCGATGGCGGCGATCAGTTCCACCGTCACCCCCGCATCGGCCAGCCCGTGCGCAATGTTCAGCGCCACGCCGCCGGGGCGCCTTTCGATCCGACCGGGCAGGTCGCAGCCGGGCTCCGGCGTGGCATCCGCCCGCGCCAGATGATCCCAATGCGCCGCCCCGATGCAGAAGACCCTCTCCATGCGACGCTTTTCATCGCTGCCGCCTCCGGTTGCAAGGCTTGCCAAATCCGCCTCCCGGCGTTACATGCCCGCGCATCGAAACCACAGGCGGGGTTTCGGGCCGCGCGGGGGAGACATCCCCGCCGGTCCCCCGGTTGGGGCGAAAGCCCCGGTCCCCGCCGAGGATGAAACCGGAAAGGAACCGCACATGGCCCTGCCAGATTTCTCGCTGCGCCAGCTGCTTGAGGCCGGCGTGCACTTCGGCCACCAGACCCACCGCTGGAACCCGCGCATGGCGCCATACATCTATGGCGAGCGCAACGGCATCCACATCTTCGACCTCACCCAGACCATGCCGCTGCTCGACGCGGCGCTGCAGGCGGTGCGCGACACCGTGGCGCGCGGCGGGCGGGTGCTGTTCGTCGGCACCAAGCGCCAGGCGCAGAAGGCGATTGCCGAAGCCGCCGAGCGTTCCGCGCAATACTACATGAACCACCGCTGGCTGGGCGGCACGCTGACGAACTGGAAGACAGTGTCGAACTCCATCGCGCGGCTGCGCAAGATCGACGAGCAGCTCGAGGCGGGCGCCGCGGGCATGACCAAGAAGGAACGTCTCCAGCTGGAGCGCGAGCAGGCCAAGCTGACCGCGAGCCTGGGCGGGATTCGCGAGATGGGCGGCGTGCCCGATCTGGTGTTCGTGATCGACACCAACAAGGAGGCGCTGGCGGTCAAGGAGGCCAACAAGCTCGGCATCCCCGTGGTCGCCGTGCTCGATACAAATTCCTCGCCCGACGGGGTCGACTATCCGATCCCGGGCAATGACGATGCCGCCCGCGCCATCGCGCTCTACTGCGATCTGGTCGCGCGCGCCGCGCTCGACGGCATGGCCGCGCAGATGGGTGCTGCGGGCTTTGATGTGGGCGAGCTGGAGGAAGCGCCGACCGAAGAGGTACTTGCCGAGGCGCCGGAGGCTGGCACGGCAGCCGAAGCCGGGACGACCGGAAACGAGGCCGCGGCCGAAGCCGCCGATCCGGTTGCCGGTGACGTGCCGGCCGCCGCGGAGGTCGACGAGGCTGCCGCTGCGCTGGAAGCCGCGGCGCTGGCGATCGAAGGCCGCAAGACGTCCGAGAGCTGAGCGCTGCGCGCGCGGACCCCGAATGGCGCCACGACCCCGGCCGCGGGACGCCGGGTCGCGGCCGCCGTGCAGAAGATACCGGCCCGACCCTGACCGGCATTGCGGCGGGGCGGCCCTGACGAGGAGAGACGGCGATGACGATCACCGCAGCGATGGTGAAGAAACTGCGCGACAGCACCGGCGCGGGGATGATGGATGCCAAGAAGGCGCTGACCGAGACCGGCGGCGACATGGAGGCCGCGGTCGACCTCCTGCGCACCAAGGGGCTGGCCAAGGCGGCCAAGAAGGCCGGGCGCACCGCCGCCGAGGGTCTGGTGGGCGTGGCTGTCGAGGGCGGCACCGGCGTGGTGGTCGAGGTCAATTCCGAGACCGATTTCGTCGCCCGCAATGCCGAGTTCCAGGCGCTGGTGCGCAGGATCGCCGACGCCGCCTTGGGCGTGGCCGATCTCGAGGCGCTCAAGGCGGCCACCATCGAGGGCGGCACGGTGTCAGAGGTGATCACCGAGAGCGTGGCCACCATCGGCGAGAACATCTCTTTGCGCCGCATGGGCCGGCTGGAAGGCGAGAGCGTCGCCGCCTATGTCCACAACTCGGTGGCGCCGGGGCTGGGCAAGATCGGCGTGATCGTGGCCATGCAGGGGGCCGACAGCGGCATCGGCAAGCAGATCGCCATGCATGTCGCGGCCACCAGCCCCGCCTCGCTCGACGAGGCCGATCTCGACCCTGCGCTGGTCGAGCGCGAGAAGCGGGTGCTGAGCGAGCAGGCGCGCGAGAGCGGCAAGCCCGAGAACGTGATCGAGAAGATGATCGCCGGCCGCATGAACAAGTTCTTCAAGGAGGTGTGCCTCCTGCAGCAGGCCTTCGTCATCAACCCCGACCTCACCGTCGAGAAGGCGGTGAAGGAAGCCGGCGATTTCGAGATCACCGGCTTCGCCCGCGTTCAGGTGGGCGAGGGGATCGAGAAGGAGCAGGAGGATTTCGCCGCCGAGGTGGCCAAGACCATCGGCGGCTGATCCGCTTCTTCTATTGCTGAATCCAGGAGACGCCGGGCCATCGCGCCCGGCGTTTTCGCATGGAGAGGAATGTCACGCCGGAATCGCGCGCTCTGCGGTAGACTGGCGCACGGCCGATCCCCGGCCGAGGAGCCGACCCATGAAACGCATGACCCTCTCCGCCGCCC
>RFIR01000037.1 GCA_003695135.1 Alphaproteobacteria bacterium
GTGCTGATCACCCGCGCCGAAGGCTCGGCCCCGCGCGAGGCCGGCACCGCCATGCTGGTCTGGCAGGATGGCCAGTACGGTACCATCGGCGGCGGGGCGCTGGAATGGCAGGCGCTCGCCGCGGCGAGGCGGCTCCTGCCCGACAGCCGCCCATGGGCGCGCGAAAGCCTCGCGCTGGCCCTCGGCCCTGCCCTTGGCCAGTGCTGTGGCGGTGCGGTGCGGCTGCTGATGGAACGCTTCGGCGCGGAGGAATGCACGGCGCTGGAAGATCTGTCCGGGGCGGGCGGTGCGCTCTGCCGGCCGGAGGAAAGCGGCATTCCACCATCGGCCACTCCGCATGCAGGCTGGATCCGCGAGCCCTTCGCCGCCGCCCCGCCGCGGCTCTTCCTCTATGGCGCGGGCCATGTCGGCCGGGCGGTGGCGCAGGCAACGCAGGGGCTGGCGCTGCGGCTCATCTGGATCGACGACGCCTCGGACAGGTTTCCGGCCGAGATTCCCGCCCATGCCGAAAGACTGGTCGCCGCCAATCCCGCCGATGCGGTGCGCCTCGCCTCGCCTGTGGACATGCATCTGGTCATGACCTACAGCCACAGCATGGATCTGGAGATCTGCCACCGGGTGCTGGGCCGACCCTTCGCATGGGCGGGCCTGATCGGCTCGCCGACCAAGGCCGCGCGCTTTCGCAAGCGGCTGCGCGCGCTCGGCCATGACGAACGCCGGGTCGCCGCGCTCATCTGCCCGGTGGGCGATCGCAGCCTCGGCAAGTCGCCCTCCGCCATCGCGCTCGGCATCGCCGTCGATCTTTGCCGCCACCTCGCCGCCACGGCCGAAGGTCGGGAGGGCGCGGCATGAGCTTTCTGGCCGTGGAAGGGCTGACCAAGACCTATCCCGGGGTCGTGGCCAACGACAATGTCGATCTGGAGGTCGAGCAGGGCGAGATCCACGCGCTGCTGGGCGAGAACGGTGCCGGCAAGTCGACGCTGGTCAAGGCGATCTACGGGCTCGTGCATCCCGATGCGGGGCGCATGACCATCAACGGCAAGCCCTACGCGCCGACGCGCCCCGTCGATGCGCGCGATGCCCATATCGCCATGGTGTTCCAGCATTTCTCGCTGTTCGAGGCGCTGAGCGTGGTCGAGAACATCGCGCTCGGCATCCCGCCGGAGCGGGCGGGCCGGTTCGGCGGGCGGACGCTGGCCGAGCGCATTCGCCGGGTGTCGGAGGAATACGGCCTGCCCATCGACCCGCACCGCATGGTCGGCACGCTGTCGGCGGGCGAGCGCCAGCGGGTGGAGATCATCCGCTGCCTCTTGCAGGTGCCGCGGCTCTTGATCATGGACGAGCCGACCTCGGTGCTGACGCCGCAGGAGGCCGAATCGCTCTTCGGCACGCTGCGCAAGCTGGCGCGAGACGGGGTGGCGATCCTCTACATCTCGCACAAGCTGGAGGAGATCCGCGCGCTGTGCGACCACGCCACCATCCTGCGCGGCGGCAAGGTGGTGGCCCATTGCGACCCGCGCGAGAAATCCGCCCGCGAACTGGCCGAGCTGATGATCGGCACCGAGCTTGCCCAGCCGCCGGTCCGCAAGCCGGGCGCGGCCGAGGTGCTGATGAAGGTCGACCGGCTGTCGCTGCCGGCCTCCGACCCGTTCGGCATCGCGCTCGACGACATCTCCTTCGATCTGCATGCGGGCGAGATCCTCGGCATCGGCGGCATCGCCGGCAACGGGCAGGAGGAGCTGCTGGCCGCAATCTCCGGCGAACGCCCGGTCGAGCGCGAAATGGTCATGCTGGGCCGGCGGGCGATCGGGCATTATCCGCCGACCCGCCGCCGCAAGCTCGGCATCTGCTCGGCGCCGGAGGAACGTCTGGGCCATGCGGCCGCGCCCGACATGACGCTGACCGAGAACGCGCTGCTCTCGGGCATGGTGCGCGAGAAGCTGGCCAATGGCGGCTTCATCAACTGGTCTGCCTCGCGCTACTTCGCCCGCGCGGTGGTCGAGAGCTTCGATGTGCGCACGCCGGGCATCGAGGTGCCGGCCAGGTCGCTCTCCGGCGGCAACCTGCAGAAATTCGTCATCGGCCGCGAGGTGCTGCAGCGCCCGGTGATCCTTGCGGTCAACCAGCCCACCTGGGGCGTCGATGCCGCCGCGGCGGCGGCAATCCGCACCGCGCTGGTCAATCTCGCCGCCGAGGGGGCGGGGGTGCTGGTGATCAGCCAGGACCTCGACGAGCTGATGGAGATCTCGCACCGTTTTGCGGTGCTGGCCGGCGGGCGGCTGTCGCCGCCGCGCCCGACCGAGACCTACACCATCGACGAGATCGGGCTGATGATGGGCGGCAAGACGCGGGAGGATGCGGATGTGGCGTCTTGAGCCCAGATCGGAGCCGTCGCTGCGCATGCAGGTGCTGACCCCGGTGCTGGCGGTGGTGCTGACGCTGATCCTTGGTGCCATCCTGTTCGCGGCGCTCGGCAAGAACCCGGTCGCGGCGATGCGCATCATCTTCGTCGATCCGCTGCTCGATTCCTATGCGCGCACCGAGCTTCTGGTGAAGGGCTCGCCGCTGGTGCTGATCGCGGTGGGGCTTGCCGTCGGTTTCCGTGCCGGGGTGTGGAACATCGGCGCCGAGGGCCAGTTCATCATGGGCGCGGTGGCCGCCAGCGCGGTGGCGCTGGCGCTCTATGACCAGCCGGCGGTGTGGCTCTTGCCGGCCATGGGCGTGGCGGGTGCCGCGGCGGGGTTCCTGTGGGCGATGATCCCGGCCTGGCTGAAGATCCGCTTTTCGGCCAACGAGATCCTGGTCAGCCTGATGCTGGTCTATGTTGCCCAGCAGTTCCTGATCGCCATGGTCTCGGGCCCGCTGCGCGATCCGCAGGGCTTCAACTTCCCGCTCTCGCGCACCTTCCACGACAGCGCAGTGCTGCCGATCGTCATCGAAGGCACGCGGGTGCATGTCGGCGTGTTCATCACCCTGTTCGTGGCAGGGCTCGCCTTCTTCATGATGCGCAATCACGTCGTGGGCTTCCGTATCCGGCTGATGGGCGATGCCCCGCGCGCAGCGCGCTTTGCCGGGGTGCGGCCCGGCGCCATCGTGGTGACCTGCATGGGGCTGTCGGGTGCGCTGGCGGGGCTTGCCGGCATGTTCGAGGCCGCCGGCCCGGCCCAGCAGCTGGCGCCATCGCTGCCCATCGGCTATGGCTTCACCGCGATCATCGTCGCCTTTCTCGGCCGGCTCGACCCGGTGGGCATCCTGCTCGCGGGGCTGGTGATGGCGCTGACCTATGTCGGCGGCGAGACGGCGCAATACAGCCTCGGCATTCCGGCGGCGGCCAACGAGACCTTCCGCGGCATGCTGCTGTTCGCGCTGTTGAGCGTCAACATCCTGGTCCATTACCGGCTGGTTCCGGCCCGCCGGCGGACGGCAAGATGAGCGGAGGGCGCAGCTGATGGATCTCTCCGCCCTTGACCCGGTGGCGCTGATCGCCAGCCTGATCGTCGCCGCCACGCCGCTGGTGCTCGCCGGAATCGGCGAGCTGGTTGTGGAGAAATCCGGTGTGCTCAATCTCGGCGTCGAGGGCATGATGATCGTCGGCGCCATCGCCGGCTTCGCCGCTGCGGTCGGCACCGGAAATCCCTTTCTGGGGCTGGTGACTGCGGCGGCAGCCGGCATGTTGCTGGCGCTGGTCTTCGGGTTGCTGACCCAGTTCCTGCTGGCCAACCAGGTGGCCACCGGTCTGGCGCTGACCATGGTCGGGCTGGGACTGGCGGCACTGATCGGCCAGCCCTATGCCGGTATCAAGCCACCGGGCTCGCCCCGGCTCGACATTCCCCATGTCAGCGATCTGCCGGTGGTGGGCCCGCTGCTGTTCAGCCACGATGCCATGGTCTATGTCGCGCTGGCGCTGGTGATCGCGACCTGGCTGTTCCTCGGCCGCAGCCGGGCGGGGCTGGTGCTGCGTGCGGTGGGCGAGAATCACGATGCAGCGCATTCGCTGGGCTATCCGGTGGTGCGCATCCGTCTGTACGCCATCGCCTTCGGCGGCGCCTGCGCCGGGCTGGGCGGGGCCTATCTGTCGCTGATCCGGGTGCCGCAATGGACGGAAGGCATGACCGCCGGCGCGGGCTGGATCGCGCTGGCGCTGGTGGTCTTTGCCTCGTGGAAACCCTGGCGGGTGCTGTTCGGCGCCCTGCTCTTCGGCGGCATCACCACGCTGCAGCTCAACACCCAGGCGCTCAACATCAACCCCGCCATTCCCGCCGGCGCGCTGCTGCTCGCGGCCGGGCTGATCTGGCTGGTGGCCAGCCTCAGTGCCAGCCGGGCCGCCGGCTCGCCGCTGGTTATGCTGCTGACCGGCGCGGTGGTGCTGGCCTTCGGGCTCATCTATCCGCGCATGCAGATCGGTTCGGCCTGGCTGTCCATGGCGCCCTATCTGGTCACCATCCTGGTGCTGGTGCTGATCTCGTCCGACCGCACCCGCGCCGCGCTCAGCGCCCCGCACAGCCTGGGGCGGCTGTTCCATCCGTCAAGCTGAAACAGGACAGGGAGGTCTTCATGAAGCTCAGAACCGTTTTCGCCGCGGCAATGGCGATGACACTGGCCGCAGGTGCCGCGCTGGCGCAGGCCAAGGACCACATCAAGATCGGCTTCGTCTATGTCGGGCCGGTGGGGGATTTCGGCTGGACCCACGAGCATGATCAGGGGCGCAAGGCGATCGAGGCGGCGCTGGGCGACAAGGTGGAGACCACCTATGTCGAGAACGTGCGCGAGGGGCCGGATGCCGAACGCGTCATCACCCAGATGGCCCGGTCCGGGATGGACCTGATCTTCACCACATCCTTCGGCTACATGGACCAGACCATCAAGGTCGCCAAGCGTTTTCCCGACGTCAAGTTCGAGCACGCCACCGGCTACAAGCGCGCCCACAACGTCGCCACCTATTCCGCCCGGTTCTATGAAGGCCGGCATGTCATCGGCCTGATCGCCGGGCACATGACCAGGACCAACACCATCGGCTATATCGCCTCCTTCCCGATCCCCGAGGTCGTGCGCGGCATCAATGCCGCCTATCTGGCGGCCAAGTCGGTCAACCCGGATGTCAAGTTCAAGATCGTTTGGGTCTCGACCTGGTTCGATCCGGCCAAGGAGGCCGACGCCGCCAACGCGCTGATCGAGCAGGGGGCGGACGTGATCATGCAGCATACCGACAGCCCCGCGGCCATGACCATCGCCGAGGAGACCTGGAAATCGCCCGACGGTCGCAAGGTCTATGCCTTCGGTCAGGCCTCGGACATGAAGGAATTCGGCCCCAATGCCCGGCTCTCCTCGATCATCGACAACTGGGCGCCCTACTACATCGAACGCGCCAAGGCCGTGCTCGACGGCACCTGGGAGAGCAAGGATACCTGGGGCGGCATCAGGGAAGGCATGACCAAGATCGGCGAGTTTTCCGACAAGATCCCCGAAGAGGTGCGCAAGCAGGCCCAGGCCGCCGCCGACGCCATCGCCGCCGGAACCCTGCATCCCTTCACCGGGCCGATCAACAAGCAGGACGGTACGCCCTGGCTCAAGGAAGGCGAGACCGCCGATGACGCCACGCTTCTGGGCATGAACTTCTATGTCGAGGGCATCGAGGGCCAGCTGCCGCAATAGGCAGGGCCGATCGCCCGTGGCGGGCGGAAACGCCCGCCATAGACACTCGGGCGCCTGGAGCCAGTCGCGCCCAATCTGGTTCAGCCGCCCGGAGAGCGCAGCGATCCGGGCATGCGCCCGCCCGCCCCCTTGGCGGGCGCATTCGCGCCCCCCCGGGCGGTCGCACACCCTCGCGTTGAAACCAGAAGTGAAGCGTATCGCAGGTGATATGCTCCAGCCGACCGCGAGCGCTCAGCCGTCGTGGCGCGGTCCCCTGCCGGGAAAGACGAAACAGCGGTCGCGCCGCAGCGCCAGCCACAGCGGCGTGCCCGGCGCGGGCAGGAACACGCCGGAGACCGCGGCCTTCAGCACCCGCCCGTCATGGTCCATGCGCAGCTCGACCAGGCTTTCGCCGCCCATGAACCGCGCCCGCGTGACATGGCCGCGCGCCCATACGCCGTGCTCGACACTGGGTGCGGGCCCCTGCCCGCCGCGGTCGAAATCGATGCGCAGATGCTGGGGGCGGATGGCGATGTCGACCCAGGCGCCGTCCTCGTGGCCGGGGGCGAGGAACAGCCCGAAGGGGGTGTCGGTCTGCGCGCCGTGGACGCGTGAGGAAATCACGTTGAGTTCGGAGAAGAAGGCCGCCGCCTCCAGATCCACCGGCGTGTTGTAGATGTTGTAGGGCGAGGCGACCTGCACGATCCGGCCCTCGCGCATCAGCGCGATCTGGTCGGCCATGCGCATCGCCTCCTCCGGCTCATGCGTGACCAGCAGCACCGCCGCACCTTCATCCTTCAGGATCGCCAGCGTCTCGTCGCGGATCTCGTCGCGCAGCCGCTTGTCGAGCCCCGAGAACGGCTCGTCCATCAGCATGACATGGGGCCGCGGCGCCAGCGCACGGGCCAAAGCCACCCGTTGCTGCTCGCCGCCCGAAAGCTGGTGAGGATACTTGTCGCCGAACCGGGCCAGCCCGACCCGGGCCAGAAGCTCGCGCACCCGATCCGCGCGGTTCTCGTCCGGGCCGAGGCCGAAGGCGACGTTCTCGGCCACGCTCAGATGCGGAAAAAGGGCGAATTCCTGAAACATCAGCCCGACCGAACGGGTCTCGGGCGGCGCGTGGCAGTGTTCGTCCGAGATCACCCTGCCGCCCAGAAGCACCCGTCCGGAACTTTGCCGCTCGACCCCGGCGGCGATGCGCAGGCTGGTGGACTTGCCGCAGCCCGACGGCCCCAGCAGGCAGATCACCACCCCCGCCTCGACATCCAGCGACAGCCGGTCGACCACCTTGATGCCGTCATAGATGCGGGTGATTTCCTGCAGCGACAACCGCGCCGGCGCCTCGCTCACAGCCATCCTCCGGTTTATCCGACCGTTTATGTCGGAAAGAAGCCCCGCGATATCAACTGCGTCCCGCCGCTGCAAGCGCGGCAATCGAGCGCTGGCCCGATGGCGCGCCCTGGGTGGGTGGGGGCTACATCGACAGGTTGGTCGCCCCGCCATCGATCAGGATGTTCTGACCGACGATGAAGCCCGCATGCTGCGAGCACAGGAAGGCGCAGGCGCGGCCGAATTCCTCCGGCGTGCCATAGCGGCGGGCCGGGATCGAAGCGCGCCGCCGCGCCTCGGCTTCCTCGCGGGTGATGCCTTCGGCCTTCGCCGCCCCGGTGTCGAGCGCGACAGCGCGGTCGGTGGCATGCACCCCCGGCAGGAGGTTGTTGATGTTCACGCCGTGCCGGGCGACCTGGCGCGCAGTGCCGGCGACGAAACCGGTCAGTCCGGCGCGTGCGGCGTTCGACAGCCCCAGCACCGGGATCGGCGCCTTGACCGACTGGCTGGTGATGTTGACCACGCGGCCCCAGCCGGCCTCGATCATGCGCGGCAGGATCGCGTTCATCAGCAGGATGGGGGTCAGCATGTTGGCCTCGATCGCCGCCAGCCATTCGGCCCTGCCCCAGTCGCTCCACTGCCCCGGCGGGGGTCCGCCGGCATTGGTGACCAGGATGTCGGGGGCCGGGCAGGCCGCAAGCAGGGCCGAACGCCCCTCCTCGGTGGTCACATCGGCGGCCACGGTGGTCACCTCCACGCCATGCGCGGCGCGGATCGCCGCTGCCGTCTCCTCCAGCGGCCCCTCGCGGCGCCCGTTCAGGACCAGATCGACGCCCGCCTCGGCCAGCGCCTCGGCGCAGCCGCGGCCCAGCCCGCGCGAGCTTGCACAGACGATCGCCCGCTTTCCCCCTATGCCAAGATCCATGACCGTTCCTTCCCCGTTGGCCCGTCACCTGTTTGCCCGGCCCGGCCGGCGGGAACAAGCCCTGCCGCCGGCGTCAGTGACACTTCCCGTGTTGCCCCGGCCCTGACGATTTCCTATCTTCGTCAGCAAGGCTTGCGAGCGGTGAGGCGTGGATGACGGATCGGGCAGCGACGTTGACGGATGAGAGCGGCCTGCGGCCCGGCGCGGCCGATCCGCAGGCCAGTCAGGCGATGCAGCAGCGCATCGTCGAGACGGCCGAGCGCCTGTTTCGCCAGTATGGCTGGCGCAAGACCACGGTGGCCGACATCGCCGCCGAGCTTGGCATGTCCACGGCCAATCTCTACCGCTTCTTCGCCTCGAAACGCGCCATCACCCAGGCGGTCGCGCGCAAGCTGACCGACGAGCTTTCCACCGCCGTGCTGCGGGAGACCTCGCGCGCGGGGCTGAGCGCATGCGAGAAGCTCGAGGCGTTCATCCGCACCAGCCA
>RFIR01000324.1 GCA_003695135.1 Alphaproteobacteria bacterium
CCGCGCGCTTGACATATGTCATGGTGACAACCCGGAGGCGCGCTAAGCGGAAAGCGATGATGCGGAGCGGAGAAGGCGCGCATGCGGAACTGGCGAGTTGACGGCGGCACCGGCATCGCCGCGGCGGTGGAAGCGCCACCATGCCCGGGCTGAGCCGGCGCAGGTTTCTGGCGATCAGCGCCGCGGCCGTCGCGGTTGCCCCGGGCGCCGAGGCGGCGACCGCATCCTGGCGCGGACAGGCGCTGGGCGCGCGCGCCTCGATCACGCTTGGCGGCGTGGGGCATGCGCGGGCCGAGGAGACCTTCGCCGCGGTCACCGCCGAGATCGAGCGGCTGGAGCGCATCTTCAGCCTTTACCGGCCCGAATCGGCGCTGTCGCGGCTCAACGCCGCCGGACGGCTCGCCGCTCCGCCGGCCGAGCTGGTCGAAACTCTCGCGCTGTGTGACCGGTTGTTCGCCGCCACCGGCGGCGCGTTCGATCCCTCCATCCAGCCGCTCTGGACCGCCCTGGCTGGCGGACGGGATGGAAAGAACGCCAGACGGGCGGTGGGCTGGCCCGGCGTCCGGGTTTCGGCGGCAGAGATCGCCTTCCGGCAGCCGGGCATGGCACTGACGCTCAATGGCGTTGCGCAGGGCTACATCACCGACGCGATCGCGCGCCTGCTGGTCGAACGGGGCTACCGGAACGTGCTGGTCGACATCGGCGAGCTCAGGGCGCTCGGCACGCACCACGGCACCCCCTGGGTCGCGGATGTCGCTGCGCCGGGCGGCCGGGCCGTCCGGCGCCTGACGTTGTCGGACCGCGCGCTGGCGGTTTCGGCCACCCTCGGGACGCTGCTCGACCGCCGGCGCGGCACCGGCCACATCCTCGATCCGCGCACCGGGTCCGGGCCGCCGCTGCCGCGGCTGGTCGCGGTCTCGGCCCCCAGCGCGGTGCTCGCCGACGGGCTGTCCACCGGCTGCTGCCTGCTCTCCGGGGCCGAGGCCCGCCTTGCCGTGGCGGCTTTTCCGGGCGCGCGCCTCGAATGCCATCGGTCGTGGCGCCCCGGCGCCGGCGAGGCCGGACGCGCCCCCGGGGATCGCGCTTGACTTTGGTCAAGGTTCGTCCCTCGCCGCGGCTCTAGCGTCATGGCTGACGATCGCGGGTTCTCCTTGCGCGACATGAATGCCTCATCGCCTCCCGCTCGCTGGCACGTCTGACGGCGGGGATGAGGAGAGGCCACATGCGGGGCCACGATCCCGAACCCGCGATGGCCGTACGCGCAAGGCAAAACAGGAAGGTGGAGGCGATGACAAGTTCCGACAGCGACGAGACGAAACCGGACCCGGAGGCGGACGAGGCACAGGTGCCTGCCATGCAGCGGCTGCTCGACAACCCGTTCCTGCTGCTCTTTCTCGGCGTCACCGTCCCGGCGGTGCTCTACATCGTCTGGGGCGTGATGGAGGTGGCCTCGGTTCCGGTCGCGAACTGAGACCGGAACCGGACAAGGAAAGGCTGACAGATGGCTATCAATCCTCCATCCAACCGGCTCTGGTGGAAAGAGCCGATCCATTCCGTCGAACTGGGCTGGATCATCGTGGCGTTCCTGTGGGGCCTGTTCATGTTCTTCTTCATGATCGCCTGGCATTTCATCGGCGATCAGAACCTGTCGAACGAGACCTACCGGGTCACGCCCTCGGCCTATGAAGACAAGGTCGCCGCCTTCGCCGAGGAATACCAGAAGAAGGACGCCAACGGCGAGCCGGTCGAGGAAGACGGCGTGCCCGTGGTCGTTCCGCCCGAGGGCGGCGATGTCTACCTGCTGGCCCGTCTGTGGGAATTCTGGCCGATCCTGGAGCTGAAGAAGGGCGTCGCCTACCGGTTCCACCTGTCCTCGGCCGACTGGCAGCACGGATTCTCGCTCCAGCCCACGAACATCAACATCACCGTGCACCCGGGCTACGAGCACGTCTTCAAGCTGACACCGACCAGCAGCGGTGTCTTCGGCATCGTCTGCAACGAATATTGCGGGATCGGCCATCACACGATGACCGGCCGCATCCGCGTCGTCGAGTGAAGGAGCTGAGGCAATGGCAAGCATAGATACCGGCGCGATCCCCTCGGCGGGCGTCGAAGCCAAATTCCGCATCTGCCGCTTCACCGGCCTTCGGGTCGAGGCCAATGCCGAGGCACTGATCAAGGTCAACGCGGTGACGGCGGTGATCTTCCTGCTGCTCGGCGGGCTCATGGGCCTCGGCGTGGCGCTGACCCGCTGGCCCGCGGTCCAGCTCCTGCCCGCCGAATGGTTCTATCTGGTGCTGACCGGGCACGGGGCCAACGTGCTCTTGTTCTGGATCATCTTCTTCGAGGTCGCCGTGCTCTATTTCGCCGGCGCGATCCTGCTCGGCTCGCGGCTGGCGACGCCGAAGCTCGCCTGGCTGGCCTGGGTACTGATGGTCGTCGGCGCGGTGATGGCCAACTATTCGGTGCTGCGCGGCGACAGCTCGGTGATGTTCACCTCCTACCCGCCGATGATGGCCTCGCACTGGTTCTATCTCTCGCTGATCATCTTCGCGGTCGGCGCGCTGCTGGCGGTGATCATCTTCTTCGCCACGCTGGTGGTGGCCAAGGCCGAGCGGACCTATGACGGCTCGGTGCCGCTGGTGACCTTCGGCGCGATCACGGCTGCAATCATCGCGGTGTTCACGCTCGCCTCGGGCGCGATCATCCTGATCCCGACCTGGCTGTGGTCGATCGGGCTGATCTCGGGCATCGATTCGCTGATGTACAAGGTCGTGTGGTGGGGCATGGGGCATTCCTCGCAGCAGATCAACGTCTCGGCCCATGTCGCGATCTGGTATGCCATCGCCGCGATGGTCGTTGGCGCCAAGCCGCTGAGCGAGAAGGTCAGCCGCACCGCCTTCCTGATGTACATCCTGTTCCTGCAGCTCGCCTCGGCGCACCACCTGCTGGCCGAGCCGGGGATGAGCTCGACCTGGAAGATCGTCAACACCTCCTACATGATGTATCTCGCCGTGCTCGGCTCGCTCATCCACGGGCTGACCGTGCCCGGGGCGATCGAGGCGGCGCAGCGGCGCAACGGCTTCAACCGCGGCTGGTTCGAATGGCTGACCAAGGCGCCCTGGGGCCATCCGGCCTTCTCGGGCATGTTCCTCAGCCTGGTGATGTTCGGCTTCATCGGCGGCATCTCGGGCGTGGTGCTCGGCACCGAGCAGCTCAACGTGCTGATGCACAACACGCTCTATGTGCCGGGCCATTTCCACGGCACGGTGGTCGCGGGCACCACGCTGGCCTTCATGGCGGTGTGCTACCTGCTGGTGCCGCTCATGTTCGGGCGAGACATCATCTGGCCGACGCTGGCGAAATGGCAGCCCTATCTGTTCGGCTTCGGCGCCGGTGGCATCTCGCTGTTCATGATGGGGGCGGGCACGCTGGGCGTGGCCCGGCGGCACTGGGACATCTCGCTGACCGATGCGGCCCATGCCTACGAGTTTCCGGCGGCGGCCTATCTGATGATGGGCCTCAACGGGCTGGCGGCGATTCTCGCCGCGCTGGGCGGGGCGATCTTCATCATCGTCATCGTCGGCACCATTCTTGCCGGGCCGAAGCTGTCGGGACCCAATGCCAAGCTGACCTTCCCGCTGCACGATGCAAGCCGTCAGGCAGTGTCGGAATACGGCAGCGAGCGGCACCCGAAGCTACACGGGACGGTCGTTCTGGTGACGATCTTCTTCGTGGCCTTCGCGCTCTACTACTTCGTGAACTGGAAGTACCTGTCCGAGCTCTGGCTCTTCAACTGACCTTCAACACCGGAGGCCATGAGGCATGACCGCCGCGCTGACCATGACCGCCTCGATCCTGAAGCTCAGGATAGGCTCCTTCGTCGCCCTCGCGGCGCTGGTGGGCATCCTGACGACCGGGAACGCGATGGGCTGGGTCGAGTCGGCGGTCTTCGCCCTCGCCGTGCTGGGCGCGTCCGGCGCGGCGGGGGCCTACAACCAGTATTACGAGCGCGATCTCGACCGGAAGATGGCGCGCACGGCCGGGCGGCCCTTCGCCCGCGGTACGCTCAAGCCCGGCGCGATCTGGCCTGCGAGCTTTCTGGCACTGCTGGCCGGCTCGCTGTTCATGGCCTGGTCGGTCGGCGGCACGCTGGCCACGCTTCTGGTGTTCTGCGGGGCGGCCACCTATGCCTGGGTCTATACCGTCTGGCTGAAACGGCGCAGCGTGTGGAATGTGGTGATCGGCGGGGCGGCGGGCAGCTTCTCGCTCCTGGCCGGCGCGGCCGCCGCCTCCGAGCCCTACGGGCCGGTGCTCGGCCCGGTGCCGATCCTGCTCTCGGTGGCGCTGTTTCTGTGGACCCCGCCGCATTTCTGGGCGCTTGCCGCGGCCCGGGGCGAGGATTACCGCCGCGCCGGCGTGCCCATGCTGCCGGTAGTCACCGAACATGCGCTGTGGGGACCGGTGATCTTCGGCCATGTGGTCGCGCTGGCGGCGATCTCGCTGCTGCCGCTCCTTTACGGCATGGGGCCGGTCTACGGCCTTTTCGCGCTGGTCGGGGGCGCGCATTTCGTCCATCAGAGCTGGCGGCTGATGCGCAGTGCCGAGCGCAAGGTCGCCATGGCCACGTTCCGCGCCTCGCTCCTGCAGTTCGCGCTCCTGAGCCTCGGCGTGTTTCTCGACAGGGCGGTGACGTGGGCGCTGTGAGCGGGATCGCCGCGCTTCTGGCCCTGCTGATAGCCGCGGCCCCGCCCGCGACGGCGGCGGCGGATCTCGCGCCCGAGATCGCCTATGAAAGGAGCCAGGCCGCGATCGGCAATCCCACGGGCGATCACATCCTGCGCGACCATCGCGGCCGCGAGCTGGCACTGGCCGATCTGCGCGGCAAGCCGCTGGTGGTCTCGCTGATCTACACCAGCTGCGGAACGGTCTGCCCGATCGTCACCGATCACCTGCGTGACATGGTCGCCGAGGCGCGCGCGCTGCTCGGCGAGGACAGCTTCCGCGTCCTGACCTTCGGCTTCGATGCCAGCGGCGACCGGCCCGGGCAGCTGGCCGGATTCGCCGCCACGCACCGGATCGCCGGTTTGAACGAATGGTACATCGCCAGCGCCGACGCGGCGACGGTCGAGGCGTTCCTGAACGAGCTCGGCTTCTCGTTGCAGGAATCGGCGGGAGGGTTCGACCACCTGACCCAGACGACCATCCTCGATGCCAGGGGCCGGGTCTACCGGCAGGTCTATGGCCAGACCTTCCCGCTGCCGGTCCTGCTGGAGCCGCTGAAGGATCTGGTGCTCGGGCGGACCACCCGCTCGCTGGCGCCGGCCGATCTGTGGGACCGGCTGACCTTCCTGTGCACGGTCTACAATCCGCTGACCGGCTCCTACCGCTTCGACTACAGCATCTTCTTCGGCATCTTCTTCGGTGGGCTGTCGCTGATCGGCATGGGCTGGATCATCCTGCGGCTGTGGCTCGAACGGCGGCGCGCGCTGCGCTCCGGCCGGACGCGACCGGCGACGGAGGCGCATTGATGGCAAGAGCGCGCGCCGCGCTGCGCCGCGGCTTCGATCGGGTCGAGCGCGGGCTCGACGCCGCCTTCGGCCCCGACTGGAACCCCATGGCGCAGCTGGGGCCGCTGGGCTGGTTCCTGTTCTGGATCGTGCTCGGCACCGGCATCTATCTCTTCATCTTCTTCGACACCGGCGTGACCGAGGCCTATGGCTCGGTCCGATGGCTCTCGACCGACCACTGGTGGCATGCCGGGGTGACCCGCAGCCTGCACCGCTATGCCTCCGATCTGATGGTGGTGGTGATGTTCACCCATCTCGTGCGCGAATGGGCCTTCGACCGCTATCGCGGCGCGCGGTGGTTTTCCTGGATCACCGGCGTGCCGGTGATCTGGTTCGTCTACCTCTCCGGCATCACCGGCTACTGGCTGGTTTGGGACCGGCTGGCGCAGTATGTGGCGACGATCAGCGCCGAGCTGCTGGACGCGGTCGGCATCTTCGGCGAGCCCATCGCGCGCAACTTCATGTCGCCGGCGCAGCTGTCGGACCGCTTCTTCACCCTGATGGTGTTCCTGCACATCGCCATTCCGCTGCTCCTGCTGCTGGCGATGTGGATCCACATCCAGCGCATCACCGCGGCACGGACCAACCCGCCCAGGGGGCTCGCTGCCATCATGCTCGGGGCGCTGATCGCGGTCGCACTGGTGCTGCCGGCGCCGCTGCAGGGGCCGGCCGACCTGGCCACCGTTCCGCAGCGTCTGGGGATCGACTGGCTGCTGCTCGGCCTCTACCCGGTGATCGAATCGGTACCCGCCGGCGTGATCTGGGCGGGCGCGGCGCTGTTCACGATCGGGCTGATCGGAATGCCGTGGCTGCCGCCGCGCCGCGACGGGCGCGCGGCCGAGGTCTTTCTGGATCACTGCAACGGCTGCGAACGCTGCGTGGCCGATTGCCCCTATGCCGCGGTCCGCCTTGCCCCGCGCAGCGACGGGGCGCCGTTCCGCTTCGAGGCGGTGGTCGACCCGAGCCGCTGCGTGGCCTGCGGCATCTGCATGGGGGCCTGTCCCTCCTCCTCGCCCTTCCGACGTTCGGGCGAGCTGATCACCGGCATCGACCTGCCCGACCAGCCGCTGGCCGCGCTGCGCGACGAGGTGATCGCCGCCGGGCGCGCCCTTGGCGACACGCCCGGGACTGGCCGCGTGCTGACGCTGGCCTGCGGCTGGGGTGCGGGCGCGGGCAGCACGGCGCCGGGACGGGTCGGCGTGCCCTGCGCCGCGATGGTGCCGCCGGCCATGATCGACTTCATCATCAGCCGCGGCCTTGCCGATGGCGTGTGCATCGCCGGCTGTGCCGAACGCGAATGCCACAACCGTTTCGGCGTCGCCTGGACCGAGGCGCGCTTCGCCCGCACCCGCGACCCCTATCTGCGCGAGCGCGTGCCGCGCGAACGGGTGCTGACCGTCTGGGCCGGCCCGACCGAGACCGGGCGGCTGGGCGAGGAGCTCGACGCCTTTGCCCGGCGGCTGGCGGCGATGCCGCCCTATGAGCGGATCCGTCCCCTCGAGGATGCCGCGAACCGTGCCGCACCGCGGCGCCGACAGCGGAGCGTCGCGGGATGAAGGGAAGGTTGCGGCATCTGGCGATCGGCGGCCTCGTCAGCCTGGCGCTGACCCTGGCCACGGCGGTGCTGTCGGCCTGGCCGAGCTGGCAGAGCCTTCCCGAGGACAGCGCGCTGATCCGGGTGAGCTTTTCGGTCAGCGGCGCCAGGAACTGCCGGGACCGCACGGCGGAGGAGCTGGCTGCGTTGCCGCGCAACATGCGCCGGAAGCGGGTCTGCGAGCGCAGGCGCTCCCCGGTCCGGCTCTCGATCGGGATCGACGGCGCCACGCTCTTCGATGCCGCGATCCCGCCCGGCGGGCTGTCCGGCACCGGCCCGTCGCGCGTCTATCGCCGCTTCGAGGTGCCGGCGGGCGACCACCGCATCACCCTGCGGCTGCAGACCGACCCCGCCGCGCCCGACAAGGCGGTGACGGCGGTGCATGAGGTCACGCTGGACCCGGGGCAGAACATGGCGATAGACTTCGACACGACCACGGGCAGCTTTGTCCTCTACTGAGGGAGGGTGCATGGCCCTGCTGGAATGGAGAGACGAGTTCAGCGTCGGCGATCCCGCCGTCGATCACGAGCATCGCGAACTCATCGATCTGGTGAACCGGGCCGCGGGCGCGATCTCGGCCGGCGCCTCGGAGGAGGAGATCGACCGCGCCTTCGGTGATCTTTTGCGGGCGGTCTCGGCGCATTTCGCGCATGAGGAGCGGCAGATGCGTGCGGCTTCCTACGATGAACTGGCCGAACACAAGGCCGATCACGAGCGGCTGATCGATGCGCTGCGCGACATCATGGATGGGGGGGCGGCGGACGCCGAGGCGGCAAGCGAGGCGCTGGTGAAGGTGCTTGGCGACTGGTTCACCGGCCATTTCGCCAGCCATGACGCGCGCCTGCACCGCCGGCTCGGGCCGCATCACCCGCACTGACCGGCCGGGCGCGATGGCGGGCGGGCAGCCCGGCATTGTCCTGCAGGGGACCGCGCCGACAGGATGGGCCCATCCGCAGGAGGGACCGCCCATGGCCTATGACGAGGGAATGGCACAGACACTGCGCGAGGCGCTGGAAGGGCTGCCCGGCATCTCGGAGAAGAAGATGTTCGGCGGGCTGTGCTTCCTGATGAACGGCAACATGGTCTGCGGCGTCCATGGCGGCAGCAGGCACGAACCGGTGCCGGGCTGCATGTTCCGTGTCGGGCCGGAGCGGATGGAGCAGGCGCTGGCGATCCCCGGCACCGCGACGATGGCCTTCACCGGCCGGCCGATGAAGGGGATGGTCGAGGCCAATGCGGCGGTACTGGCCGATGACGCCCGCCGCGGCGCGCTGGTCGGTCTCGCCGTCGCTTTCGCCTCCTCGCTGCCGCCGAAATAGCGCCCCGTCTAGACAAGCCGGGCGAAAGCGCCTACCCAGATTGCGGCTGCGAGGGGCAAGGAGCGGGATGGATCTCTATTTCCGCATCAAGGAGAATGGCGCCGTCGTCTTCCGGCTCGATGTCGAGAACCGCAACCGGCGGCTGGAGATGATCCCCGTCGCGCAGGTCAATCTGCGCAGCGGCGAGATCCGCGTTCAGGGCCGGCAGGAGCTGAGCGAGGAAGAACGGGCCGAGATCGAGGCCTGGATCGAGCTGCGCCGCGCGGTGCTGGACCAGCGGGACCGGGACAGGCTGCCCAATCTGATCGAGGCGCTCAACGAGGCCGCGCACTGGGTGCAGGGAAAGGCGCCCGATGCGGTGATCGAGGAGACCGCCGATGCGGTGCTGATGGCGATGCACGATCTGCGCAGCGCCATCGTCCGCCGCAAGGCCGAGCGGCTGGAGCGGGAAAAGGGCTGATCCGGCCCTCGGAGGGCGCGGCGAGTGGGCACGCCATGAATGCGCACCCTGCCTCGCTGAAGGCGGGGCCACAATCCGGCCCGACCGCTGCCGCTACCCCTGCGGCTTCGGCGTTTTTCCCACGATGGTTGCCGCGCGCGCAGCCAGCGCGTCGATCTGCGCCGGCGTGATGCCGGGCGCCAGTTCGATGCAGCGGGCGCGCTCGCCCTCGGCGCCGGCCTGCAGCGCCACCAGCCACCACAGGCAGGCCTCGCCCGGCTCGCGCGCCTTGATGACCCCGGCGAGGATCATCTCCGCGAGCTGCTTCGCCGCCGAGGCATGCCCGGCGCGCGCCGCCATGCGCAGCCAGTATTCGCCGCGCTCGGCATCGGCAGCCACGCCGCGCCCGTCGAACAAGAGGTTGGCGAGGCTGTGGGCGGCCCGGGCACTGCCCGCCTCGGCCGCCTTCGCGTACCACGCAGCCGCTTCGGCGAGATCGGCCGGCCCGCCAATGCCCCGTTCGAGCATCTGCGCGTAATCGTTCATCGCCCCGACATGGCCCGCCTTCGCCGCGCGGCCCGCCCAGAGGCGGGCAAGGATCGGGTCCTTCGGCACATGCAGCCCCAGCCGGTAGGCGCGCGCCATCGCCGCCATGCCCTCGGGCGTCTCGAGGTCGATGGAACCTGGCTTGCCGACCACCACCTGCTCGGGCGGGGTCTCGCCTTCCTCCTCGCCCCACCAGCCGCAGGCGCGTGCACCGCCCGACGCGAGCAGGACGGCAAGGCAGGCGATGATTGCAGCGCGGATCATCGCGCCCCTCCTGTGCCGGCCAGCGCCTCGCGGTCGCTCTGCACGAATTCGGCCAGCGCGCGCGCCAGATTGGCGTAGAAGGGGCCCTGCGCACGCGCTGCGACCTGCCCGGCCAGCCGATCCAGCCACTGCCCGAGATGCTGCTCGAGAAAATCACGCTGGATCGCACGCGCCCGTTCGGCGGTCTCGTGGTCATGCCCGGCGACCGCCCCGGCCTCACGCCGGGCGAGATCGGCCATGAATTCCAGCTCCACCGCGATGTGATCGGCCATCTCGCCGCTCTCGGGCGGCACGCGATAACCGACGCTGGCGAGGAAGCGCTCCACCTCTTCGCTGCGCTTGCCGTGAAGCTCGTCATCGCCGGCTAGCATCAGCCCCTCATAGGGCATGATCTTGCCCTCGGGGTCGTGGAAGATGTGGGTGAAGTCGATCGCGAGCGCCTCGCGCAGGTCCCGGGCCGGGGCGCTGGCGAAGTCCGGGCCCGGGTCGATGCCCGCCGCGGCAAGTGCGGCGAGCATCTGGGGATTGCGCAGCCCCTCGACCTGTCCGGCATCGAGCGGACGGCGGAAGATCGCGGCCATCAGCGCGTAGAACTCCGCCCTGGCCGCGATCAGGCCGGCGTCGGTTGACGCCTGCCCGCTCATGCCGCAGCCACCTTCTCGACCTTGACCACGGTGTCGTTCCAGCGCTGCTCTCCGCCGATGGGATCGGGCTTGTTGGGGATCAGCCAGTTGGGATGCGCCCCGCGATCGTCGCTCCACCAGATGCGGTCGAGGTCCGGATCCTTCTCGTTGAGGCGGAATTCCTCGGGCGCCGCAGAGCCGGAGGCATAGCGGCCGTATTTCCAGTGCCCGCAATGGTTGGAGATCGCCACCACACCGGGCACCACCGCCGGCGTCACCCGCGCCTTGGTGGTGATCTCGCCCTTCTCGGATTTCACCTTGATCAGATCGCCATTGGCGATGCCGCGCGCGGCGGCGGTCTCGGGATTAATCCAGGCCGGGTTGGCGTGGTAGATCTCGGTCAGCCACTTGCAGTTCTGGGTCCGCGAGTGCGACTGCACGTTGACCTTGAAGGTGGTCAGGATCAGGTCGTCCTTGCCCAGCTCCTGATGCTCCGGGATCGGATAGTAGCTGGGCATCGGCTTGAAGCCCTTCTCCTCCATCAGTTCGGAGTAGATTTCCATGTACCCGGTCTTGTTCACCTTGTCGGGCACGAAGCCGCGATAGACCTTGTCGCCGATCCGCTGGCCGACATAGCCCTTGTAGGCGTTCTTGGTGTGCATGTAGCCCTTCTCGAGCGCCTCCTCGCGGCTCCTGGCCTTGGACTTCTTCCAGTTCCAGTAGAGCTGCTCCCTGACGTCATAGATCACATCCTCGGCCTTGTAGTCCGATTCCGGGATCTCGCGCAGATAGGAGTAGTAGACCGGCTTGGTCTGAGGGTTGTGATAGACCCCGTGCGTCTTCATGTACTCGAAGCCGCCGGCCGCCTTGACCTCCGGCGTCATCTCGCAGGAGAGCCGGACGAACTCTTCCTTGGTCTTGAAGCCCAGCGGCATGCCCATCCGCTCGGCAAGGTCGCAGACCACGTCGCCGAAGTCGCGGGTCTCGCCCATCGGCGGCACGATCGGCTGGCGGATATAGTATTCCGGCACCTGGTTGGGCGAGACCATGTCCTCCCAGTCCCAGCGTTCCAGATAGGTCGCCTCGGGCAGGATCAGATCGGCAAGCGCTGCGGATTCGTCGTAGAACGGGGTCACCGCCACCGTGAAGGGCAGGATGCTCTCGTCCTTGAGGATCTCCTCGTTCGCCTTGCAGTCGCCGTTGGAATAGACCGGCTGGTACTTGTACCACATGTAGACCTCGGGCCGGCCGAACGAACCTTCCCGGATGACATCGAAGATCTGGTTGCTGACATGGTGGTTCGGGAAGGCCACCTGCCCCTCGAAGCCCTTGGTGACCTCGAGCACGCCGGACTTGGGCTTGTCCTTGGGGCCCTTCGGGTACTTCCACTTGGGACCCACCGCCTTCAGCCGCCCGCCGGGGTTGTCGATGTTGCCGGTGATCGCGGCCAGCATCTGCAGCGCCCGCTCGGCCTCCACGCCGAAGGCATGGGTGATCGGCCCGCGATAGCTGATGATCGCCGCGGGATGCTTGCTCGCCAGCTCGCGCGCGATGGCGACGATCTTTTCGGCCGGCACGCCGCTGATGCCCTCGGCCCATTCCGGCGTGTATTCGGCCAGATGCGCCTTGAGCGCGGCGATCTTCTCCTCGGTGGTGGCGCCGACATCCCTGGTGACCCGGCAGAAGCGCAGGAACTCGCGCCCCTCCACCGGCATCAGATCCTCGTTCACGATCACGTTGCACATCGCCAGGATCACGGCGATGTCGGTGCCGGGCTTGACCGGGATCCATTCGGAGGATTTGGCCGCCGTGTTCGACAGCCGCACGTCGAAGGTGATCATGCGCAGGTTGCGCTCGACCAGCGCGCGGGCCAGCCGGTGCGCCACCGGGGTGTGGTTGGTGTGTGCCTCGAAGACGTTGGAGCCGAAGTTGAGGATGAACTGGGTGTTGTCGAAATCCCAGTTGTCGTAGTGACCGCCCCAGCTCAGCTCCTGTGCCACCCATTTCGAGCCTTCGCAGATCGAGGTGTGGTCGCCGATGGTGCCGGTGCCGTAGGTGGCCAGGAACACGCTCTTGACCATCTTCGAGGTCGAGGACTTCATGCGCCCGTAGTGGAACATGAACTTCTCCGGCGTGCCGGCATCGCGCAGCTTCTTCAGCCGCTCCGCGATCTCGTCCAGCGCCTCGTCCCATCTCACCCGCTTCCACTTGCCCTCGCCGCGTTTGCCCACGCGGCGCATCGGGTAGAGGATGCGGTCGGGGTCGTAGACATGGTTGACGCCGGCCTGCGCCTTGGCGCACAGCGTGCCCTCGGTGCGGATCGAGTTCATCTGCGGCGAGATCTTCTCCAGCCGGCCGTTCTCGACATAGCCCACCATCGGACAGCGGGTCACGCACTGGTAGCAGGCCGAGGGTACCGCCTTGCGCTCCTCATAGGTGATGGGGGAGAAGTCCTTGCCACCATGGAGCAGCGGCCCGGCATGGACGCCGGCGGATTGCAGCCTGGCATCGGCGCGGGCGCGGCTGCCCAGAAGGCCGGCCGAGGCCGCGATGGCGCCAAGCTTCAGGAAATCGCGTCTGTTGGTCATGACTCTCTCCTCACAATCCCATGGGGTGAGTGATCTGGCCGGCGATGATGATGTCGTAGCGCATCACATAGCCGCCGATGAGCACGCAGAGGGGAACGACGACCGCCACCCACCACGGAACCGGCGCCCGTTCGGCACGGCTGACGCCGAAGCTTGCCGCCAGCACGATCGGGACCAGGATCCCGAGCACGACCGCCCACAGCCAGAACTGCGTGGCGAAGGCACCGCCCGGCAGCAGGATCTGGATCGCCGCCGACTGGTCACCGCTGCCGAAGGCATTGGCGAACAGGACGTAGAGGAACACCAGCACCGCCTGAATGCCGGCCAGGATCAGGATCCAGGCCAGAAGCTGGTGCCCGCGGCGGACGAAGCGCTTCTCGACCTCCGCATCGCTGTTCTTGCGGTGGAAGATCGCGAACAGGAACAGGACCCCCGCGGCGCCGCTCATGTAGGCCGAGACCAGGAACATCAGCGGCAGCACCGGCGAGTGCCACAGCGGCCGGGCGGCCAGCGAGGCGTGCAGCACGCCGTAATAGAGGCCCAGGCACAGGCCGAAGGCGAGGCCGAGCCAGGCCAGGACCTTGCGCCCGCGCGCGAGGTCATCCTCGGCCGAGGCGCCCCGGCGCATGAAGGTCAGCGCGTAGAAGAAGCTGATGGCGCCGAATATCACCAGGAACCAGGCGCCATAGAACATCGGCGAACGCAGCCCGTGCGCAAAATTGAGATAGACGCGCCAGGCGCGGAACGGGTGCTCGAGCTCGAAGGGCAGGAGGATGCCGCCGGCGACGATGGCGACAAAGGCCAGGAACGCGCCGTAGCGGGCCACGGTGAAATGCGTCCTGTCGTTCCGGCCCAGCAACAGCAGCATGGCGCTGACGAAGAACGCACCCACCCCGAGACCCCCGAGATAGATGTAGGTGATATCGAGCAAGCCCCAGAAGTTGTGATCGGTCATGGCTTGGTCCTTTCATGCCTGTCGGCACCGGGTGCTCGCAGCATCCCGGCCGCCGGACACTGGATGTCGACGGCACGGATCATGTCAGCGGCGCTCCGCGAAACGACGATTGGTCTTGACGTCCACATAGCTGAACTCGGCATAGTGGTCGTTCTCGCCGGTGTGATCGGCGCCGATGTAATAGACATTCGGCTCGGTGCCGTATCCCGGCCTCAGAACGCTGACCTTGTTGGTGGCGATCAGCCTGGAGACCTCGCTGTCGGGATCGTTGAGATCGCCGAAGATGCGCGCCCGTGACGGGCAGGCCTCGACACAGGCCGGTTGCAGCCCCTGGCTGACCCTGTGGATGCAGAAATCGCACTTGTCGGCCGTATGGGTATCCTCGTTGAGGAAGCGCTGGTCATACGGGCAGGCCTGGATGCAGGACTTGCAACCGATGCAGACATCCTTGTCGATGACGACGATGCCGTCCTCGTCGCGCTTGAAGGTGGCGCCAGTCGGACAGACCGGCACGCAGGGCGGTTCGTCGCAGTGGTTGCACAGCCGCGGCAGGAAACTGCGGGTGACGTTGGGGTAGTTGCCCTTCTCGATCTCCTCCACCCAGGAACGGTTCTCGCCCAGCGGCACCTTGTATTCCGCCTTGCAGGCGACGGTGCAGGCCTGCACGCCGTAGCAGCGGCGCGCATCGATGACCATGACATAGTGCTTCTTCGCCCCGCCCTCGACCGCGGAGTTCGCCACCCCGCCGCCCAGCGCGGCGGCGGCACCCGCGCCGGTGACAGCAGCGCCGCCGCCGAGAAAGGCGCGCCTGCTGATGTCCGGTTTCGAATTGGAATCCTTCACGGCACCCTCCGCTTGTTGCCTCGAAACGTTGGTCGACCGCTCCGACCCTGGGAGTGGTCCGAGGGTGACGTTTTCAGGACTCGGCGGGATTCGCTCTGATCCAGATCAATGGATCTGCTGCGGTGCAGAGAAATTTTCGCTGCCTTGCAGAACCGCCACCCCGTCACGCGGTCTCGGCGTCAGGACGGCTCTGGGCCGGGCGCGTTACCCGGCCGGGTCGGTGCCGTCGAGGCTCAGCAATGTGCGATACCATTCCGGCCGCCGGTCGCGGAACAGGCCCCATGTGGCGCGGTATTCGGCGATGGCGTCGAGGTCGACCGTGGCGGTGATGACCGATTCGCTCTCCCGATCGGCATCGGCGAGGATCGCCCCGGTATGATCGGCGATGAAGGAGGTGCCGTAGAAGGTGATTTCGGACCGCGCGCCCGATTCGCGCCCCACCCGGTTGGAGGCCACCAGCGGCACGATGTTGGCCGCTGCATGGCCCTGCATGGTGCGCCGCCAGTGCGCGCTGCTGTCGAGATCGGGATCGGCGGGTTCGGAGCCGATCGCGGTGGGATAGAGCAGGATCTCCGCCCCCTTCAGCGCCATGCAGCGCGCGGCTTCGGGAAACCACTGGTCCCAGCAGATGCCGCAGCCGATGCGGCCGAACCGCGTTTCGGCCACCTGGAAACCGGTATCGCCGGGGCTGAAATAGAACTTCTCCTCATAGCCCGGATTCTGCGGGATATGCGTCTTGCGGTAGTGCGCGACATGGCTGCCATCGGCATCGATCACGATCAGGCTGTTGAAGAAGGCGGGGCCCGCGCGTTCGAAGAACGAGACCGGAAGCACCACGCCCAGCGCGCGGGCAAGCGCGGTGAAATGCTGCACGACGCGGCTGTCCCCGGCGCTTCGGGCCAGCGCGAAATGGCGCGGCTCCTGCTCGATGCAGAAATAGGGCGTCTCGAACAGCTCCTGCAACAGCACGATCCCGGCGCCCCGGTCATGCGCGGCGCGCACCAACCCCTCGGCCCGGGCGATGTTGGCGTCGATGTCCCAGCTGCAGGCCATCTGGGTGGCGGCCAGCGTGACGTTGCGCATCCTTCCCGTCCTTTCGCCGCTGTCAGCCGCCGGCGCGGTCTTCGAATCCGCTCAGCACGTTGACCGCGTTGACGCCGATCTCGGCGATGTCATAGCCGCCCTCCATCACGAAGAGCGTGGGCAGGCCCGGCCCGGCGATATCGCCGCCCAGGGTGGTGAAATCGGCCGAGCGCAGCTTGAAGAAGCTGATCGGGTCGTTCTCGAAGGTATCGACGCCCAGCGATACGACCAGCGCGTCGGGGGCGAATTGCACGATCCGGCCCAGCGCATCGGCCAGCGCGGCGCGCCAGAGCTCGAAGCCGGTGCCCGGCGGCATGGGGTAGTTGCGCGTGAACCCCTCGCCGGCGCCGCGGCCGGTCTCGTCGGCATGGCCGAGGAAATGCGGGAAGGCGTGCATCGGATCGCCGTGCAGCGAGGCGAACAGCACGTCGTCGCGGGCATAGAAGATGTCCTGCGTCCCGTTGCCGTGGTGAAAATCGACATCGAGTATGGCGACGCGCCGCGCACCGCCATCGCGCAGATGCTGCGCGGCGATCGCGGCATTGTTGAGAAAGCAGTAGCCGCCATACATGTCGATGGCCGCGTGATGGCCCGGCGGCCGACACAGCGCGAAGACGGCACCGGCGCCATCCTTCAGCCTCTGCGCCCCGGTCAGCGCCGTCTGGGCCGAGGCATAGGCCGCCTCCCATGTCCCTTGCGAGATCGAGGTCTCGCAGGCCAACGCGTAATAGCCGAGCTTGCCCTCGATGAATTCCGGCACCCGCTGGGCCATGCGACGGGCCGGCCAGCAGGTCGGGATCGCCTCGCCAGGGTAGCCCGAGGCTTCCCATTCGCGCCACGCCTCGCGCAGGAAGGCGACGAAGCCCGCATCATGCACGGCAAGGATCGGCGCCATGCCGAAATCATCGGGCGACGAGACCGGACCCAGCCCGGTCTCGCGCAGACGGGCGAGGATGTGATCGGCGCGCGAGGGACGCTCGAACGGCGCCACCAGCTCGCCGCCGTAAAGCTCGGTCTTGGCATCGCGCAGCCGGTGTTTCTCGGAGTATATGGTTTCCAAGAACGCCCCCGCATCGCACCGGCGGCCCCGTCCGGGGACCGCCGGCCGCTTCGTTTGCCGGTGCTACTTCTTCACATTGGTCCAGATCTGGTCATAGACCTTCTGCACCGCCTCGTCGCAGACCTCGATGAAGACGCCCTTGGCGCCCTCGGGCGGGTTCTGCTCGGGCATGGTGGCCAGAACCGGGTCGAGATAGGGCTCGACGCCCTTCACGCCGGCAGCATAGCGCGCATAGTTGGTGACCGCGGCCATGTTTTCCGGCTCCAGCAGGAAATCCATGAATTTCAGTGCGTTGGCCCGATGCGGCGCGTCCTTCAGCAGCACGACATTGTCCATCCAGACGTTGAAGCCCTCGCGCGGATAGGCGTATTCGACATTGGCGCCTTCCTCGCGCGCCTTGGCGCCGAAGCCGTTCCAGATCATGCCGACCGCCACGTCGCCGGAGACCAGCACCTCCTTGGCGGTGTCGGAGTTGAAGCTGGCCCAGTGCTGCTTGGCCTTGAGCAGCATGTCGTTGAGCGCCTTGAGCTGGGCGCGGTCGGTCGAGCATTGCGGGATGCCCAGATAGAGGCTGGCCAGCAGCATCACCTCGCCCTGGCTGTCGAGCATGTTGATCTTGCCCGAAAGCTCGGCCGGGGGATCGAACAGGATGGCGAGCGTGTTGATGTCGCCCTTGTAGACGTCGCGATTGACCATGAAGGAGGTCGAGCCCCACTGATAGGGGATCGAATGCTTGCGGCCGGGATCGAAGGGCACGTCGAGCCACTGCTCCATGATGTTGCCCTTGTTCTTCAGCTCGCCCTCGGCAATCGTGTCGAGCATGCCCTCATTCGTCATGATCTTGACCATGTAGTCGCCCGGCACCGCCACGTCATAGGTGCCCATGCCGCCGGCCTTGAGGCTGGCCAGCATCGCCTCGTTGGAATCGTAGGTGTCCATCGTCACCTTGATCCCGGTCTCTGCGGTGAACTTGTCCAGAAGCTCCTGCGGGATGTATTCGAACCAGTGATAGACAACCAGCTCCTCCTCGGCGCTGGCGACGCTGGCCCCCAGCGCGATGGCCAGGGCCGTTGCCGTCGTCGTGATCCAGTTTTTCATGTTTTCCTCCCTGAGCTGGATTCCGTCTGACCGGGTTCATCTAGCATCGTCGGACTTGCTGACGAAATAGCTGATGGTCACCATCAGGATCGAGACCGCCAGCAGCATGGTCGAGATCGCCATGATGTTGGGGCGGATGCCCTGCTTGACCGCGCCGAAGATCGCCGTCGGCAAGGTCTCGACCCCGGCGCCCTTGACGAAGTTGGTGATGATGAAGTCGTCGAGCGAGATGATGAAGGCAAGCAGGAAGCCCGAGACGATGCCGGGCATCATCATCGGCAGGAGCACGCGGCGGAAGGCCTGGCCGCGCGTGGCGTAGAGGTCCATTGCCGCCTGCTCGTAGCTCTCCTCGATCCCCTGCATCCGCGCCGAGATCGGCATGTAGGCAAAGGGGATGCAGAAGGCGATGTGGGCGGCGAGGATGGTCAGATAGCCCCGGGTGAAGCCGATGGCGCTGAAGAAGATCAGCGTCGCCACCGCGGTCACGATCTCGGGCACCATCAGCGGCAGGCTGATCAGGCCGAAGGAGAGGGTGCGCAGCCCGAACCGCCCGCCGCGCACCAGAGCGGTCGCCGCGGACAGGGCGATCATGGTCGACAGCGTGGCGGCGATGGCGGCGATGGAGAAGGAATTGATCGCCGCCTGCTTGAACTTGGCCGATTCCGGCCCCGTGAACACGTCGCGGTACCACGCCAGCGAAACGCCTTCCCAGATGGTGATCGAGCGCGAGGCGTTGAAGGAGTAGACCGCCACCACGATCAGCGGCGCATAGAGGATGAACAGGCACAAATAGGTGACGGTGCCGAAACCGCGATAGGTCCTTATGTCGTTCCGTCCCGCAGCCATCGCTCAGCCCTCGCGTTCCGCACGGGCCTGCTGGCGGGCGAAGAGAAGCAGGATGATCATCACCATGGTCAGAAGGATCATCGAGGCGGCCGCACCGAACGGCCAGTTGCCGGCATTGCCCTTGAACTGTTCCTCGATCAGCGAGCCGATCATGAAGTTCTTGGCCCCGCCGAGGAGATCGGGCGCGAGGAAGGCCCCGAGCGAGGGGACGTAGACCAGGATGCAGCCGGCGATCACCCCGGGCCGGACCGAAGGCAGGAGCACCCGGCGCAGCGCCACCCATTTGGTGGCATAGAGATCGGCCGCGGCCTCCGACAGCGCGAAATCGTAGCGTTCGACCGCGGCATAGATCGGCAGCACCATGAAGGGCAGATAGGAATAGAACAGCCCGATCTGCACCGCGACATCGGTGTTGATGACATGGATCGGGGTGTCGATCAGCCCGGTCCAGATCAGGAAATCGTTGAGCGGCCCCTGATCGCGCAGCAGGAACTTCATCGACACGGTGCGGATCAGCAGATTGACCCAGTAGGGGATGGTGATCAGGAACACCCAGATCGGCCGCACCCGCTCGGGCCGGGTGGCGATGAAATAGGCGGTGGGAAACCCGATCACCAGCGCCAGCAGCGTCGCCGCGCCCGCCTGCCAGATCGAGCGCCAGAAGATCAGGATGTAGGTCCATTCGATCTTCGGCGGCTCGTCGCCGAACAGACCGCGGTCGAAGAAGAACTGGTCATAGGCGTCCAGGGTGAATTCCCAGATCACCCCGCCGCGGAATTCCTTGGTCAGGAAGGAATAGATCAGCATCACGCCCACCGGCGCCAGCACGATGAAGCCCAGCACCAGCCATGACGGCAGCAGCAGCCAGTAGCGCAGCCCGGCATAGGTGCTGGCGCTGACGCCGCCGCCCGTTCCGCCCCCGCCCGCCATCAGTCGATCAGCAGGCGCGCCGCGCCCGGTTCGGCATTGACGAAGGCCTGCGCGCCGGGGGCGAAGATGCGCCTGGCGCCCCGGTCCGAATTGGAGGTGCGCACGGCAAAGCGCGGGCCGTTCTCCAGCTGGATCATGCTCTGGATGTCGGTGCCGATGAACACGTTGTCGACCACGGTGCCGGCGAGGCTTTCCGCTCCCAGCGCCTCATCCGACAGCACCAGCCTTTCGGGCCGGATCGACATGTGCACCTGCGCGCCGGCGCCGATGCCGTCCACCGCGTCGCAGGTCAGGACATGCCCGCCGCCGATATGGCAGATGGCGCGGCCATCCTCGATGCGGTCAACGGTGACGTCCAGAAGGTTGGTGTCGCCGATGAAGTCGGCGACGAACATGTTGTGCGGTCGCTCGTAGATCTCGCGCGCCTCGCCCATCTGCTGCACCCGGCCCTCCGACATCACCGCGATGCGGTCGGACATGGTCAGCGCTTCCTCCTGATCATGGGTGACGAAGATGAAGGTGATGCCGGTCTCGCGCTGGATCGACTTGAGCTCCATCTGCATTGCCTTGCGCAGCTTGAGATCGAGCGCCGAGAGTGGTTCGTCGAGCAGCAGCACCTTGGGCTGGGGCGCCAGGGCGCGCGCCAGCGCCACCCGCTGCTGCTGCCCGCCCGAAAGCTGGGCCGGCCGGCGCCCGGCAAAGCGCTCCAGCCGCACCAGCTCCAGCATCTCGCCCGCGCGCCTGCGCGCCTCGCTGCGGCGGGCGCCGCGCATCTCCACCCCGAACATGACGTTTTCCTCCACCGTCATCTTCGGAAACAGCGCGTAGTTCTGGAACACGGTGTTGACCGGGCGCTGATGCGGCGGCAGCGTCTCGATCTCCTCGCCGAACAGCAGGATCTCACCCTCGGTGACGTCCTCGAAGCCGGCGATCAGGCGCAGAAGCGTGGTCTTGCCGCAGCCCGAGGGGCCGAGCAGGGTGAAGAACTCGTTGTCGCGGATCGACAGCGACACCCGGTCCAGCGCCGTGAAGGAGCCGAAGCGCTTGACGGCACTGCGAATGTCCACGGCGTAGGTCGCGTTGTCCTGCATCTCCCCCCTGTCCCGCGCGCTGCGTGTTCGTTGCATCGCTTTCCCGATCCGCCACCGGGCCCGGCGCGCGCCCAATGGTATTTCCGCACCTGCGATGGTCAACGGTTTTGTACCCTGCCCCTTTATACCCTGCCCCGGCAACCGGACCCGCCGATGGCGGCCGGCTCACTCCGGCGCCAGCGCGGCGAGCTCGCGGCGGAAGGGCAGCGCATCGCCCCGGTCCGGCTCGTCGAGCTCGCGCGCATAGCGGTGGCCGGCATAGACCGCCCAGGCGATCGGGCCGGGCGCCTCGGCATCGCCGATGATCCTGACCGAGCGGATGCCGGCATCGGCCCATTCCGCCTGCCGCGCCTGCAGATCGCGCCAGACCCCATCGTTTTCCAGCCGCGAGGCCACCATCACCACCGCGTCGCAGGCGAA
>RFIR01000325.1 GCA_003695135.1 Alphaproteobacteria bacterium
CTACAGCACCCCCGGCCAGTCGTCCGGTATCACCTCGGGCTCATCGTAATCGACGATCCGCTGCCAGTGCGCCGCGCGATCCTCCACGAACAGCGCCCGCACGATGGCGCGCGCCAGCCGCCCGGCTCCCTCGCCCGCCTGCGGGATGTCGTTGGCGAGATTTCCCAGGTTGGGCTGGGCGGCATGGGTGTAGCAGCGGATACGCCCCAGCCCGGGGCAGTCCGCGCCGGGCACGGGCAGGAATTCGAAGCCGGGGCCGAGGAAGGGGCAGGCGAGAAACTCGTCGTCGCGCCCTACGCCTTCCACATGCCGCCACAGCCGGATTTTCTCGACGAAACCCGCCAGTTCCGGCGCCGCGCTCAGGTCGAAGGCAAAGCCGGTGCCGAGGATGACGAAATCGGCCTCGTAGCGTCCTGCAGCGGTCTCCAGCAGGATCGCGTCGCCCTGCATGCGCGCGCCCCGCAGCGCCGCCCCGGTGACGAGCCGCACGCCGGCCCGCGCCACCCGCCGGACGGTGTGGCCGGGGGGTGCGATGCGCGAGGCGGTGATGTGGCGCAGCCAGGCCAACCGCTCGGCCGGGGCGAGATCGACGAAGCCATGGCTGGTGCCGGGAAACACCGTCGCCTTCATCCTGTTGATGCGCGGCACCTCCCGCGCCCGGCCGATCAGCGTGACTTCCGCCCCCGCCTCGGCGGCCATGGCGGCGTTGTCGAAGGCCGAGGCGGCCAGCCCGATCACCGCCACCCGCCTGCCCTTGAGCGCGGCGAAGTCGATCGCCTCGCTGGAATGGGCGACCCTGTTTCGCGGCAGTGCGGAAAGCTCCGCCGGCCAGCGCGGCCGGGCCTGCCCCTCGCGGCCCGTGGCCAGCACCACCTGCCTTGCGTGGACGGTGCGGGCGCCCTGCGCCCCGCTCAGATACGCCGCTACGTGATCGGGGCCGGGTTCGAGAGCCACTAGCGCGCAGCGGTATTCCACCCGTGCGCCGGTCACACGCGCGTACCAGTCGAGATAGTCGGCCCAGTCGGTGCGCGAAATGTAGCCCAGCGCCGCCCAGCCCTCCGCCCCGTGCTGCGCTTCCCACCAGGCGCGGAAGCTCAGATTGGCAATGTCGCCCGCCGGCCCGGTCAGGTGCTTGGGCGAGCGCAGAAGCTCCATGCGCGCGAAGCTCCGCCACGGTCCGGTGCGCCCCGGCTCGGCGCGGTCGATCTGGGCGATGCGGGCGATGCCCTGCCGGCGCAGCGCGAATGCGGCTGCGGCGCCGTTCATGCCGGCGCCCGCGATCAGCACGTCGATCAGCGGCTGGCCGTCCGGTCCCGGGCGCTCCGGCACCCAGTTGTCAGGCGGGTGGTTGAGACGCTCGAAATCCCGCGCCAGCTCCGCCTCGAGCCGGGCGAGGCCGGCATTTTCTTCAGTCATCTTGCGTCCGCCGTCCCCTCCGGTCCATGACACCGGTTAACCCGCCCACCGCCACGCCTGCAACCAGACCGGAGACCCGCCCATGTCCAGCGCCCTGTTCCAGCCGATCACGCTTGCCGGGCTGACCCTTCCCAACCGCGTCGTGGTCGCGCCGATGTGCCAGTACTCGGCCGAGGATGGCTGCATGACCGACTGGCATCTGGTCAATCTGGGCCAGTATGCGATGGGCGGTCCGGGGCTGATCCTGATCGAGGCCACGGCGGTGGAGCGCGTCGGCCGCATCACCCATGGCTGTTCGGGGCTCTATTCGGACGCCAATCAGGCGGCGATGACGCGGGTGATCGAATTCTGCCGCAGCGTCGGGCACGGCCGCATCGGGCTGCAACTCGGCCATGCCGGCCGCAAGGGTTCGGCCGAGCGTCCGTGGGAGGGCGGCGGCTCGCTCCCCACAGGCGGCTGGATCACCGATGCGCCCTCGGCAGTGCCGTTCGACGAAAGCTGGCAGACGCCGCGCGCGCTCGATGCCGACGGGCTCGCGCGAATCCGCACCGCCTTCGCGGCCGCGGCGCGCCGGGCGCTCGATATCGGGCTCGACGCGCTGGAGCTGCACATGGCACATGGCTATCTGCTGCACGAGTTCCTGTCGCCCCTGTCCAACCGGCGCGAGGACACATGGGGCGGCAGCTTCGAGCATCGCATCCGCTTTCCGCTGGAGGTGTTCGCCGCCGTGCGCGAGGTCTGGCCCGGGGACCGGCCGCTCGGCGTGCGCGTCTCGGCCACCGACTGGGTCGAGGGCGGCTGGAACGTCGAGGAGACCATCGGGCTGGCCCGGCGGCTGCAGCAGGCGGGCTGCGACATGATCCATGTCTCCTCGGGCGGGCTGTCGCCCCTCCAGCAGATCCCGCTCGGACCCGGCTATCAGGCCGCGCTCGCCGCCGAGATCCGCCGCGCGGTCGGCATGCCGGTGATTGCCGTCGGCCTGATCACCGAGCCGATCCAGGCCGAGACCATGGTCAGGTCGGGACAGGCCGACATGGTGGCGCTGGCCCGCGAGTTCATCCGCGATCCGCGCTGGACCTGGCGGGCGGCAAAGGCGCTGGGGGCATCAAGCTCGGTGCCGCCGCAATATCGGCGCGCCATCGGCTTCGGTTGAGCGATACGCCGGGTCGCGGCGCGGGTGGCGGCGTTGTGGTGAGTATTTTTGCCAGGAAGAAGCACATGTTTTCTTCTTGCTGGCCCAAATAGCCCGAGGTGAGCCCCGGGAACAGGCGGGCTGCCGGCCCCGAGCCGGTCCGTCAGCCCGGCTCGCCAAGGTCCCAGTAGAGCCCGGCCATGATGCCCAGCGCCTCGCGGAACATCGGCAGGATGATGTGTTCGTCGGGCGCGTGCTGTGAGCAGCCGGCATAGGAATGCGGGATCCAGATCGCCGGGATGCCCAGCAGGTCGGTGAAGAGCTCGTTGCAGATCGAACCGCCCATCTGCGGCAGCACCGCCGGTTCCTGCCCCGTGGTGCGCCGGACGGACTCGCGCACGCGGGTCACCCAGGGATTGTCGGGCTCGGTGCGGCTCGCCGCATAGCCCGCGCGGTTGGCCTCCGGCGCCTCCTCGATCGCCACAAGGTGATGCCCGTGCCGGTCGAGATGGCGGCGCAGCGCGGGCAGGATGTCGCCCGTATCGGTTCCGGCGATGTAGCGCAGCTGGCAATGCGCGCGCGCCCAGGGCGCGATGGCGTTGACGGGGCCGGAAGGGTTTCCGGAAATCATCGCCAGCACCGCGAAGGAATTCCAGGCATAGACGTTCTCGGCCGGCGAAAATCCGGGCTCGCCCCAGCCGGGATCGGGCACCGGCCCGTCCGGGCCGGGATCGAGCGTGACATCGGCGAGCAGTTCGCGCACCAGCGGGCTCGGCGGCGCGGGGCGCCATTGAGGCACCTCGATGCGGCCCGTCGGCCCGACGATGCAGGCGATGGCATGGGCGAGCAGCGCCGCCGGGTCGGCCAGCGCCCCGCCCCAGTTGCCCGAATGATGCCCGCCCTCGCGCAGATGGCAGACGAGATCGAAATTCATCGCCCCGCGCGCGCCGAGCGAGACCGTGGGCCGGTCGATGCGCACACGCGGCCCGTCCGAGGCGATGAAGACGTCCGCCCGAAAGGCATCGAGATCGGTCTCCATCACCTCGCGCAGGCCCTTCGAGCCGTTCTCCTCGCCGGTCTCGATGAGGAACTTCGCGTTGAAGCCGAGCCGCCCGCGTGTCTCAAGCACGGCCTTCAGCGCCTGCATCAGCGTCCAGTGCTGGCCCTTGTTGTCGGCGGTGCCGCGGCCATAGAGCCGGTCGCCCTCGCGCGCCGCCTGCCACGGGCCCCTGCCCTTCGTCCACTGTTCCTCCAGCCCGCGGATCACGTCGCCATGGCCGTAGCCGAGGATGGTGGGCAGGCCGTCCGCCTCGTGCCGCTCGGCCAGCAGCACCGGCCCGCAGCCGGGCACCGGATTGTCGAAGATGCGGCAGTCAAAGCCCATCTCCGCAAAGGCCGGTTCCATCGCCTCGCTCAGATAGCGCCGGCAATGCGGCAGCCCGGCCTCGGTCTGGCTCTCGGTGGGAATGGCCACGAGGCGGGCGAGATCGCGCTCGAAATCTCCGCTGTCGAAGCAGGCATGGGCACGGGCAATGGCTGCGTCACGGGTCATGGATGTCTCCCTCGCTCTGGCCTATCACTAAAGCAGGCGCATCGCCCGGCGGCCAGCCCGCCGCGGCAGGAATAGGGAGGCTCGCCATGACGGTCACCGCCGAGGACATCCTCACCGGGCTGCGCCCCTGGGTCGAGGCGGAAAGCCCCACCCGCGAGACGCAGGCCGTCAACCGGGTGATGGATCTGGTCGCGGCCGACTACCGCGGCATCGGCTTTGCGGTCGAACGCATCCCCGGCCGCGACGGCCTTGCCGATCATCTGCGCGCCACCGCGCCCTGGGGCGGCGAGGGTCCCGGCATCCTGGTGCTCTGCCATGTCGATACCGTGCATGGGGTCGGCGCGATGGGCCCAGCCTTCCGGCGCGAGGGCGACCGGGTTTACGGGCCGGGCGTGCTCGACATGAAGGGCGGCGGCTTCCTCGCCTTCACCGCGCTGCGGCTGATGGCCGAGGAGGGCACGGGAGGGCTGCAGGTCCGGGTGCTGATCACCGGCGACGAGGAGGTGGGCAGCCCCACCGCACGCGCGCTGATCGAGGCCGAGGGCGAGCGCGCCCGCTTCGTGCTGGTGCCCGAGCCCGCGCGCAATGGCGGCCGCATCGTCACCGGCCGGCGCGGCGTGGGGCGCTATGGCGTCACCGTGCATGGCCGCGCGGCGCATTCGGGCATCGCCCATGCCGAGGGGCGCAGTGCGATTGCCGAGATGGCCCGGCAGGTGCTGAAGATCGAGGCGATGACCGATTACGATCGCGGCGTGACGCTCAATGTCGGCCGCATCGAGGGCGGGACCACCGACAACACGGTGCCCGAATGGTGCCGCGCACGGGTCGATCTGCGCATGGACGACGCAGGGCTGGCCGCGGAGTTCGACGCGGCGCTGAAGGCGCTGGCGCCGCTTGCAGACGGCTTCGAGATCGAGGTTCAGGGCGGCATCACCCGCCCGCCCTGGCGCAAGACACCGGCGATTCAGGCGCTCTTCGCGCACGCGCAAGGGCTTGCGGCGGAGATCGGCTTCGACCTCAAGGACATCCATACCGGCGGCGGCAGCGATGGCAGTTTTCTGGCCGCCCGCCTGCCCGTCCTCGACGGTCTCGGCGTCGATGGCGCCGGCGCGCATACGCTCGAGGAACACCTCTACGTCTCGTCGCTGGTCCCCCGCATGCGGCTTCTCAAGCGGCTGATGGAGACGCTGGCGTAGCAGTTGCGTGCTGATTTGTCATGCGTCTCGCCCGCAGCAACCCGGGATGTCGAGTATTTGGACCAAGAAGAAGGCTCGGTTCTGTTGCAGGTCAGGATATGCAGTTCCGCAGCCTGTAATACCAGCCGGCCTGATCACTGACCGCTGCCCGGCTTCGTGCCGCGAGCGAGATGATGGTGTCGGAGTCGTTGGCGCGGACGATCCGCACGACCCTGGCAGATGTTCGCCTGGCAGCCGTCAGGGAGCGTTCCCTCGCGCGATCACCCGGCAGGTGCGCCATACCGCCAGACGAACATCCTCGCGCATGTGCAATGATAGGAATACCCCTGCAATACATGGATGCAGGCGGATACTCGAAAGGCACAAGGCTTTGCAGGGATCATGGCTGCGCGCCCGTAAAGTAATTGGAAGAGACCCATGCAAAACCCGGATGTAGACTGGCATCCAGAATGTGCCAGTTTTCAAACCAATCAAATCTGCGCGTGCATAAAATAATTAGAAAATAACTTCTCAATCAATATTTATCAAACAACAGTGAAAATAATCACAACATGACCGGCGCCGCATTTTGCGGCGCCCGGGCGATGCGACAGGGTCTGGCCGGCGGAGTTTCGCAGGGGTCTCTATAAATTCTTAAAAGAGAGACATGAAAAACCCGGGTGCAGGAAAAGATCCCGAGTGCACAGGGCTTTGGTGAGATAACGCTGGATTCACATTTCAAGTGCGACACCGAGTTTTTGAGCGAAAGCCTCGATCGGCGTCTGGAAGCCGAGGCATTTTCGCGGTGTTGAGTTGAGCGTCCAGA
>RFIR01000326.1 GCA_003695135.1 Alphaproteobacteria bacterium
CGCAGCCGAACCCCTGCATCAGGGGCGCGCGGGCAATATAATGTGCGAGGGGCTCGTGAAACAGGGCGATGCCGAAGCCGCGCTTGCCGCAGCCGATCACGTGGTCGAGGACCGCTTCGAGACCGCCTTCGTCGAGCACGCCTATATCGAGCCCGAGGCGGGATTTGCCCGGCCGGTCGAGGGCGGCGTCGAGGTGTTCGGCTGCACCCAGGCCGCGCATATGGACCGCGAGGGGCTCGCCGCCATCCTCGCCCTGCCGCCCGAGAGGATCCGGGTCATCCCCAGCGCGACGGGGGGCGGCTTCGGCTCCAAGCTCGACCTTTCCTTCCAGCCCTGTGCGGCGCTGGCGGCACTGAAGACCGGGCGGCCGGTGCGCATCGCCTACAGCCGCACCGAGAGCATGGCGACCACCACCAAGCGCCACCCCGCCCGGATGCGGGTGCGCGCGGGGGTGACGAAGGACGGGCGTCTGTCGGGTTTCCTGTTCGAGGGCGATTTCAACACCGGCGCCCACGCCTCATGGGGGCCGACCGTGGCCAACCGGGTGCCCATCCATGCCGGCGGGCCCTATGCCCATCGCGGCTACCTCGCCCGTTGCCGTGCCATACACACCCATTCGGTGCCCGCCGGCGCCTTTCGCGGCTTCGGCGTGCCGCAATCGGCCATCGCGCAGGAGGCGGTGTTCGACGAGCTCGCCGCCGCGCTCGGCATGGACCGGCTGGAATTCCGCATCCTCAACGCGCTCGACAACGGCCTGCCCAATACCACCGGTCAGGTCTTCGAAAGCTCGGTCGGCATCAAACCCTGTCTGGAGGCGCTGCGCCCGCATTGGCGAGAGGCGCTTGAGGAAGCCGCCGCCTTCAATGCGCGGGGCGGGCACGAGCGCATGGGGGTGGGCGTGGCCTGCGGCTGGTATGGCTGCGGCAACACCTCGCTGCCCAACCCCTCGACCATCCGCGCCGGCATCCGCCCCGACGGCAGTATCTGCCTGCATCAGGGCGCGATCGACATCGGCCAGGGCTCCGAGACCGTCATCACCCAGTTCTTCGCCGCGGCACTCGGGGTGGAACCCCAGCGCATCGCCCGCATCGGCGCCGATACCGCGCTGACCCCCGATGCCGGCAAGACCTCCGCCTCGCGCCAGACCTATGTCAGCGGCAATGCCGCGAAGCTGGCCGGGGAGTCGCTGCGCGCGCAGATCCTGCGGCTGACCAACTGCGCCGACGGCACGCTCGGCTTCGAAGGGCCGCGCATCACGGTCACCGAAGCCGACGGCGCCAGCCACGAGATCGACCTTGCCCGCCTGCCCGTCGCGGACGGCTATGCGCTGACGGCCGAGGAAAGCTACGACCCGCCGACCAGCCCTCTCGACGAAAACGGTCAGGGCGCGCCCTATGCCGTCTATGGCTATGCCGCCCAGATGGCGGTGCTGCGCGTCGATACCGGGCTCGGCACGGTCGCACTCGACCGCATCACCGCCGCCCATGATGTCGGCCGCGCCATCAACCCGGTGCTGGTCGAGGGCCAGATCCAGGGCGGGGTGGCGCAGGGCATCGGCATGGCGCTGATGGAGGAATTCATCCCCAGCCGCACCGAGAACCTGCACGACTATCTCATCCCCACCATCGGCGACGTGCCGCCGATCGAATCGATCATCGTCGAGGTGCCCGATCCCGAAGGCCCCTATGGCGCCAAGGGGCTGGGGGAACACGCGCTGATCCCCACCGCGCCGGCGATCCTCAACGCCATCGCGCATGCCACCGGCGCGCGCATCCGGCGCCTGCCCGCCACGCCCGACCGGGTGCTGGCGGCGCTCAACGGGGAGGGCTGAGCCGTGGTCCGCCAGAGCGTCGCCGCCCGCATGGAGGGCAAGATCCGCTGCGATGCCTGCCCGGTGCTGTGCTACATCGCCGAGGGCCGCTCGGGCGCCTGCGACCGCTACGCCAATCGCGGCGGCGAGCTGGTGCGGCTCGACCCCTTCACCATCATCGAGGGCGCGCGCGGCGAGACCGAGCTGGTGCCGTTTCTCGACAGCTCGGACCCCGGATGCTGGGACGGCGACCTGCTGCAGTCCGCCCGCCCCTTCGTCACCGCCATCGGCGCCGGCACCACCTATCCCGACTACAAGCCCGCCCCCTTCATCGTCAGCCAGACCCATGACGATGTCGACATGGTCACCGTGGTCAGCGAGGGCATATTCAGCTATTGCGGGGTCAAGGTGAAGATCGACACCGACCGCCATCTCGGCCCCGAAAAGGCCGATGTCCGGGTCGATGGCGAGGCTATCGGGCATGTCACCACCGCCGAATACGGCTCGCAGATGCTGTCGCTCGGCGGGGTCGAGCACCTCACCGGCGGCTCGAAGAAGGAAGGCCGCGTCACCTGCGACGCGCTTCTGAAGCTCTGCAATTGCGAGGCGGTCACGGTGCAGATCGACGAGGGCGCGGAGGTGGTGCTGCAGGCCGGCGCCGCGCCCGTCATCAACGGCCATGCCGAGGAGCGCATGCGGGTGGGCTGCGGCTCGGCGGCCATCGGCATGTTCGCC
>RFIR01000327.1 GCA_003695135.1 Alphaproteobacteria bacterium
GCTCGATCGCCTGCCGCCGGCCAGCGATTGCGAGGCGATCCTGCGTCTTGTCGACGATCCCAAGCTCGCCGGGCTGCTGACAGATGCCTCGGGTGCCGGCCTCGACGGGATCTGGGTGCGGCAGGGCGATCTGCCGGCGCTTTGCCGGCGCGACGATCTCGGCGCCTATGTCGATTATGCAGCGACCGGCGGCAAGCATCTGCTTTTCCTGCAAGAGTCCGCGCGGTGAGGCATCTGCGTCGCGTCCTTTCGGGGCTGATCTGCCTGCTCGTCGCGCTCGGTGCGCGCGCGCAGGACAGCCCTACCGACGCCTATCCGCCCAAAGAGATCCGGCTCGATCCTGGCCCCTTTGGCAGTGATCTGAATGATCTCTATTTCCGTCCACTGGAGCGCGAGGACGAGGACAAGTTCATCGCCTATCCGTATCTGCGCGTTCGCGGTACAAGGCATTATTTTGTGCTCGGCGATGACGACATCTATCATGCACAACCGGACGGCTTGACGCAGGACGATATCCGCACAGCCCGCGAGGTGTTGAAGTTTCGCGTCCTCATCCCGCATCACAGGCCGACAAGTTATTTCCTCCAGAGCTTCCCGGTTATCCCTGGAGCGGAAAAGATCGCGCCGCCCTGGAATCTTCTCTGCCTGCCTGTCAGGGCCAGGGCGATTCCTCGGGACGTTGCCGTGGATGCCGCCGATCGGGATGATGAGAACATTGGCTACGAGCCTCAGGGTTGCAGCGAACGAGACGTAACGCGCTACGAGAAGCGGAAGGGTGCGTTCTGGTATCGCGCCTTCAAGGGCGAGAAACCGCATGACGGGCTGGTTCTGGTACTGCAGGGCGCCGAGGACGAGCTTGCCCGGTTTCCAACCATATCGCCTCCCCCCAGCATCGTGACCACGACGCTGCCGGAGCCGTCCGGCCCGGCGCGCTGGACGCTGCGGGTGCTCGATCATGCCCGCCAGCCCGAGACCTGCCGCTTTGCCGAACCGCCGCCGGGGGCGGAGATCACCGCCAACTCCGGCATCTACCTCATCGACCTTGCCGATCTGCCGCAGGATTCGGGCTGCATCCTCGAAGGCGGCGACCGGGTGGAAATGCGCGCTGGCGACGGTCCGGTCCCTGAGCGCAACGCGGTGTTTGAAATCCCGGCGGGGCTCGTGCTGCAGGTGATCCATGGGGGCGACGCGGAGTCCATTCCCCCGATCACGCCGCAGCGCATCGCCGATCTGGCCAATGCGCGGGATCTCGACGCGGCCCTGCCCGACGCGGTGCTGGTGCTGAATTGGGCGCCGCCGCCGCCCGAACCGCCCGAAGCCGCCGGGACCGAGCCTGACAAGTCGGAAACCGCCCCGCCGCTCGCCTATGCGGTGATCGCCCTGCCGCACGAATTCCAGCCCAGCCGTATCGACATCGTGAAGCCCGGCGAACCCGACGCACCGCCGCTGGCCACGCTCGAACGTTCGACGAACAAGAAAGTGCTGATCGAACGCCCCGAAGGCGGATTTGCGTCCTTCAGCCGAGTGGAGATCGGCGAGTGGCTGGTGGCGGTGCCGGCCGCATTGCTGGGCGATGCGCCATCGGCAGTGCTCTCGCTGCGTATCACGCCCGAATTCGGCCGCTGCCCGCAGCTGGGCGAGGCCCGGTTCGGCCCCGGCGACATCGCCACGCTCGCCCGCCACGTCGCCCGCGATTTCAACTGCGCGCCGGGTCCGGTCGAGGTGACGATCTTCTATGACGGCGAGGGCGAGCCGCGGTTTCTGACCGATACCGGGCAGGAGCTGCAGGCCACGACCGGGCGCTGTGCCGGGACCACGCCGCCGCCCCGGCCGAGCCGCCGCAGCTTCTGCGTGCATGGCGTGCCGCGCGACCGGCAGCTCGTCATCCGCATCGAACGGGACGGTTTCGAGCCGGCAACCGAAAGACGCGATCTGGAGACGATGCCGCTTGGCGGCGGGCTGCAGATCTCGACGCCGGTCTGGAAGATCGTGCCGCGCAGCTTCTGGCTGAACGTGCGCGCAGTCAAAGGCCTGCCATCGACAGAAGAAAAACTGACCCTGACCGCGAAGGGCCGCGACGCGACGCCAGCACCGCTGGACGACGAACCGATCCCCGCCGGCCCGGCGGAATGGCGCATCGAGCGGGTGATCTCCTACCTTCTGCCGCCGAAGGGTGCGGCCTATAACACCGATCTGACCATCACCGCGCCCGAAGGCTATCTCCTCGATCGGGCCGACGCGCCGGGCAATGCCGCGCGCACCCAGAAGACCTCCTTCGACGCGCGCGATTTGCCGCTGGCAGGCGAATGGGCGACCGAGCCGCTGCTGAAGCTGGTGCTGTTGCCGGAGAAGATCGACCTCTCCCGCCGCGCATTTCCGGTACGTGTGCCGCTGGGCGACGAGATGGGCGATTTCAGCTATTGCCAGCCGGGCCTGAAGACTGAGGAGGGCGAGACGGTCTGGCTGGAGATGACCGGCACCAGCCCGCAACGCTTTCGCGTGCCGGCGGATTTCGCGCCGGCGGCGGATGCACGGTTCACGCTGGTCGAGCGTCCCCTGGAACAGAGCCGGCCCGAACAGGCCCGCGCCTGCGCCGAGGACACCCCGCTTGCGCAGTACGCACTGACCGATCTGGCCGCGCTCGAAAGCCTCACTCTGCCCTATGCCCGGCCGGTGCTGGTCTATGTGCAGCGCAGCCGCGTCTCTAACCGGCTCTACCCCGCCGATCCGCGCGGCAGCTATCTGGCGTGGTTCCGCGCGCTCGACGCGCTGCGCAGCTCGCGGGTGGTGGAATTCCGTCTGCGCTCGGGAACCCGCCCCTTTGCGGCGGCACCGCCCAAGCCAAGCCCGCGCAAGCCGCTGCCGCTGACCGATGCCGAGGCGCTCTATGACGAGCTGACACGGGCAGCGGCTGAGTTGCCGGCGGCCCCGGCCGATCTGACCACCGTGCTGCGCGATGCGCAGGCGCGGCGCGCCGCCTACGGGCTCCGCGACGGCGCCTGGCCCGACATCGTGGTGATGAGCACGCTGCCCGGTCGGCCCGATTGCCGCGATCTGTCGCTGACCATTCTCGACGAGCTCGACGCCATGGGCGTGGCCGGACCCGACCGGCCGCGCATCGTGCTGCTTTACGATGTGAAGAACCCGGTGCGCAGCGGCGATGCACGCTATCTCGACTGCCGCTTCGATGCCGAACGCGCCTCGCGTGACGACACCGCATCGGCCAGCCACCGCATTGTCGCCACCTCGTCGGTGGCCATGCGCGAGCTGGGCGAGCGCATCGACCTCGCGCAGATCTGGGCGCGCGCGCTCGACGATCTGATCGCGCCACCCAATGAGAGCTTGCCGTCGACCGATACTCCCCCGCCGATCAAGACGGAGTCCGACTGATGCCCCGCTCCCGATCGCTTTTCGTTCTCGCCGCGCTGGCCGCCGGTCTTGCGCTGGCCTCCCCCGGCCTTGCCGCCTGCCCCGAGGACAACCCCTATCCGGTGGTCTCGCTGAGCGAGGATCTGCCGATCAAGGGGCCGTTCGGCGACCTGCTCGGCAAGGCCGGGTTCATGGAGGTGCTGAAGGCGGCGCAGCTTCAGTCCGGCGCCGAGGAGGTCGAGGTCCAGACCGAAGCGGGCCTCTCCGGCACCGTGCCGGCGGCGCTGGTGGCGATCTATTCGCCCTCGGGCGGCGGCTGTTCGGCACGGGTAGTGACCATGGATGACATCCGCCCGACCAGCCGCGATGTGGGCAACACGCTGCAGGCCAAGGCGATTGCCGCCAACACCCCCGAACGCGCGGCGCGGGCCGAGGCCGAGGGGGCAAATGTCATTCTCGCCCGCAAGGCCCCCAGCCTGAAGGCGGAGGAGGCGCGCCGGCTCAGCCTCTACGACATCCTGTTCATCCACGGCCATTACCGCGATCCCGAAACCGGCCAGAGCTGGTATTTCGTCGGCGGGCTGTCGGACAATGCGTTCCGAGACCGGGACCGCGCGCTTTATGGCTGGGTGCTGCGCGACGACCTGATCTTCTGGTCGCAGCGCGAGGCGGCCTATCCCCGGGCGCCGGATGCCAGCCTGCTGGTCTACAAGGATGCGGCGCTGACGACGCCGATGGCCGAGATCCGTTATGTCGATGAAAGCACCCGCGACGGCGCGCTGGGCAAGATGGCGCTGCTGTCGCGGCAGGGCGACGTGCTGCGCGTGGTCTATGGCGTGCGCCGGACCGGCAGGACGGCCGATGAGGCCGAACCGACCGCCCCCGATCCCGGCACGCTGCGCGCCGACATCGCCCGGCTGCAGGACGCCGCGGCCCAGATCGACGTGCTGTTCGTGCTCGACAATACCGAGAGCATGGAACGCTATCGTCGCCCGGTGCTGGACGGGATCGAGGATTTCTTCCGCGCCTATCAGGGCCGCGACCGGCTGCGCTTTGCCTTCGCGCTTTATGGCGATACCTTCCCCACGCCGCGCGCGATGCGGCAGTGGGAGGACGCGCCGATCCGCGGCGGCTTCGATCCGCTCTGGCTCAGCGTCATGCCCGATGGGGTGCCGTTCCAGTTCTGGCTGCAGGATTTCTCGCGCCCCGGCCGGGTGCCGACGCATGAGGATCTGTCGCGCCGCTTCGGCGGCGTCTATCGCGATTTCAACCGCGACCGGCCCGAGATGGGCCTGCCGGCGCTGATCACCGCCGCCGCCTCGGCCAGCTGGTCGGAGAAATCGGTACGGGTGGTGTTCTATCTCGGCGACGATGCCTCGCGCATCGGCCCCTCGCCCGGGCTGGCCGCGGCGCTGAAGCGGATGAACGTGATCGTGCAGCCGATCAACGTGGCCGGCAACCGGGTGGATGCATCGAACGAGGACTGGATCGCCCAGGTGACCCGGCTGCGCGAGCTGGAAGCCGATCAGCCCGGCCGCGGTGGCGTGTTCCAGCCGATGCTCGCCTATGGCGATGACGGGGCCAACGATCTGGCGCTGACCCGCAAGCGTATTGCCGCCTCGATCTCGGCCTTCTTCACCACCACCGAGGTTTTCCGCCAGAGCCTCGGGCGCACCGATATCGGCGATATCCCCGAGGAGCTGGTCAGCGAGATCGACAAGCTCGGCATTCCCGGCGGTGACTGGGTGCGCCAGTTCTTCGAGGCCACGCTGCGCACAAGCCCCGAGGATGTGCAGCGTTTCTACCGCGAATCCGACCTGATCCTGCAGGGCTACTACCCCGCCAGCGATGCCGCGATCTTCGTGGCGATGGACGTGTTCGAGCATCAGGCGCTGCTCTCGGCGATCGCCAATGCCTGCGTGGGCATGGGCAATTCGGCCACCATCCGCACCACGCTGACCGAGATGGCCGAGAGCCTGGCCGAGAGCTTTCTGGGCGAGAGGCGCCGCGCCTTCCGCGAGGACGGCAGGCGCGAGACCATCCCGCAATTCTTCGCCCGCATCACCCAGCTGCCGGTGAGCTATTTCTCGGTGTTCGGCGAGCGCACCATCGAGGAATTCTCCGACTGGATGGCCAACGAGGCCAATGAGGCCGATTTCCGGGCGGTGCAGCGCGAGATCTGCCTGTCCAAGCGGCTGATGGAGATGATCTCCAACAACGAATACGGCCGGCGCGAGGACATCGTCTATACCGATTTCAGCACGCGCCGCGGCGTGCCGCGCTTTGACGACAGCGCGGTGCGCAACAGGCCCGGCGAGACCGGTTTCGACTGGCTGTGGGGCACCGAGACCGGGCTGAGGCTCTACTACATCCCGGCAAGCTTCTTCCCGTCCGAAGAGTACCGGACCGCCGAATGAAGCCGCCGCCCGCGCCCGTCGCCGGGATGCTGCGCGCGGCTGCGATCCTCATCCTTGCCGGCGTGGCGCTCGCTGCCGACCGGGCTGCGGCCGAGTTCGGCTGCAACGGGCTCATCTGGACCTATCGCGAGCTTGCCCGGCGCGGCCATGACAATGCAGCCATCGGCGAGGCGATGCGGCGCGTGGGCTGCCGGATGCCGGACGCGCAACCGCCGGCGCTGGAAGGCTGCGACGAGGGCCGGCCGGCGCTGTCGCTGGCCGAGGGCACCCCGCTGCGTGCACCTGATGGCGGCGACCTGCCGGCAGCCGGATTTCTGGAGGTGTTCGAGAGCCTCGGCCACGCCGATACACCCACGCTGCGGCTGCGCCGCGCCGATGGCAGTATCGCGCTGGCCGATGCGACCGCACTGGCCTTGGCCGATCCGGCGCGCGGCTGCGTGCTGACCGGCTTGCGCGCGCACCGGATCGGTCTCGATCCACCCGATGCCGGGCCGCTCCTGCAGCTTGCCGGTTTCGTCAGCCCGTCCGAGACGCAGGACAGGCTGATTGTCCGCGCCGCGCCCGATCCCGCGGCCCGGCCGCTGCACAGGCTTGCCCGCGGGCGGCTGGTGCATCTGCTGGCCCGCCATGCCGATCGGACCGGCGCGCAATGGTATTTCGTCACCGCATCTGCGGAGCCTGCGTTTTCGGCGCGCGAGGCGGCGCTGCTGGGCTGGATCCCTGCCGCTCGGCTGCAGCTCTGGCCCGGCCGGCTGGCGGCGGTGCCGCAGCGCGCGGGCATTGCCATCCTCTATGCCGATGCCGGGCTGAAGCGGCGGCTGGGCTATGTCGGGCTGCCCGGTTCCGCGCTGCCCCTGCGGCCGGGCGCGGTGATGCCGGTGCTCGCACGCGCAGCGAACAGCCTTCAGGTCTCGCTTCTGATCTCGCCGCGCATCCAGTCCGGTCTGCCCGGGGCGCATCCCGCCGCCTGGCTGCCCGCTGCCGGCTTGCGGCTTCACGCGGTGTTGACGGTCTTCGAGCATCGCGCGCTGCTCTCGGCGCTGTCGACCCTCTGCGCCGGCCTCGGCGAGGTGGCCGGGATGCGCACACGTCTGTTCGAGGCGCTCGATACGCTGGCGCGCGCGCTTGCCGGCGCGCCGCTCCCCGCAACCGGCCGCGCGGTCGCCCTGCCCCGCCTGATCGGCCTGCTGACCCGGCTTCCTGCGACGAGCTTCGCCGCATTCGGCCCGCGCGGCATCGACGATTACGCCGACTGGGCGGCCGATCCCGCGCATCGGGCCGAGCATCGCGCGGTGCAGGTTGCGCTCTGCCGTTCGGCCCGGCTGTTGCAGATGGTGGAGACCGGCGAGCATGGCCGACCCGAAGACGTGGTGGCGATCCGCTTCGACCCGCGCCGGCGCCTGCCTGTGCTCGACGACAGCGCGCTGACGCCCGGAGCAACCGAAGACGGCAGCGACTGGATGTGGCAGCCCGATGCCGGGAGTATCTACTACCTTGTGCCGCTCGATTTCCTGCCCGGCGCGCCGGTGGCGGAGGGCGGCTGAGCCATGCCCGATCTCATACGCATATCCGGGCTCGACCACCGCCGCGAGGCGCCGGGCAGCCGGCCCTACCGGCTGGTTCTGCCCGAATTCACCTTCCCGCGCGGCGTCATCACCGCGGTGATCGGCGCCTCTGGCAGCGGCAAGTCGACGCTTGTGAACCTGATCGGAGGGCTGGAGGCGGCGACGCAGGGCACCATCCACCTCGCCCTCGGCCTGGACGAGGCGCCGCAGCCGGTCGACCCCGCCCGGTTTCCGCACCAGCGTGTCGGCCGCGTGTTCCAGGCGCCGCATTTCCTGCAATCGGCCAGCGTCGCCGCCAATCTGGCCGTGGCATTGCGGGCGCGCCGTGCGCCGGTTTCGCGCGCCGGCCTCGCCGCGGCGCTGGAGCGGGTCGGGCTCGAGGCCGAGATGCTCGACCGGCGCATGTGGCAGCTTTCGGGCGGGCAGCAGCAGCGGGTGGCGATGGCGCGCGCCATGCTGGGCGACCCGCCGCTAATCCTTGCCGACGAGCCGACCAGCAGCCTCGACCCCGACCTCGCCGAGCAGCTGATGAGGGCGCTGCAGGGATGGGTCGCAGAGGGCGCGGGCGCGCGCAGCGTCATCTGGGTCACCCATGACTATGACCAGGTGTACCGCTACGCCGACCGGGTGCTGGTGCTGCGGCAGGACGGCAGCGGGGACGAGGACGTTGCCCGGCCCCTCGATGGCGACATTGCCCCGCGCGCAATCCCTGCGGATGCGGCGGTGCTGCGCGGCTGGGTCGGTTCGGGCACGCGGAAGGACCCGCCGGCGCCGCGCGGGGAGCCCGTCGACCAGGCGGGCCGCTGGCCGGGCCTCGGCCTTGCCATCGCGCTGGCCGACATCTTCTCGCGCGACAGCCCGCATCTGGCCCGGCTTGCACCGCTGGTCTCGCTGCCCGGCCCCGGGCAGACGGCCCGGCAAGGCGGCATCCGCGCGCTGATGTCGAGCTTTGCCCCGGCCAGCCTGGCTCTGCGCCTGTTGCTGGCGAGTCTGCTGTTCCTCATCGTCGGGCTCGGCTACGCGACGCAGCAGGCCCATACCGAGCGCATCCTCTACGATGCAAAGAACTGCCATATCCGGATCGCCGGCACGCCGCACAGCGACCGGCAGCTCGACGACGCCATGCTGATCACGCTGATGCAGCGGCCGTGGGAGGGCGCGGTGAAGGAGCCGCCGCAGGCCGACCGCGCGGCGCTGTTCGACCGGCTGGAGGAGGCCCGCCCGGGGCTGGGCTGCGCCGTTGACCCCGCCGCATGGCCGCAGCGCGATGACGAGATCGACATCGCCATCGCGCCGCAGACGGGCGGCTGCGCGGAGCTGCCCGATTCCGCTTTCGCCACCGCCCAGCTGCTGGTCGCCCATCGCAATGAGCCGGTGCTCGACCGCTACCGGCTCATCGACGGGCAGCGGGGCGTGGGCGAGGCGCTGCGGGCCCAGACCGATGCCGGTGCGCGGCTGGGCATCGTGGTCTCGGCCGATTTCGTCGCCGCGGCGCTGAAGACCGACCCGGCAAGCATCACCGCCCGCAACCTCTGCGTCTGGAACAGCGGCAGCATGCGCCCGGTGCGTCTGCTGGGCATCGCGCGCGACCTGCCGGCCGATGCACGCTATTATTTCGAGGCGGTGATGCCGCTTGCCGCCTATGAGGCCGCCTATCTGCGAAACGACACCGCGCCCTATCCGACCACGGCAATCTATTTCGATCCCCGGCGGCTCGAGGCGATTGCGGACTGGCTCCGGCCATCCGATGCCGGCACGCGCGGGCTGCGCTTCCGCTTCGATCCCGACGCGCTGACCCGGCTCGCCCAGGCGCTGGAGGCCAACAGGGTGCTGTCGGCGGTGTTCGCCGCGGTGGCGGTTCTGGCGCTTCTGGCCAATCTCTTCATGCTGGCGGCGAGCTACTGGGGCTTCATCACCCAGAACGCGGCAGCACTCGCCATGCAGCTGGCGCTGGGAGCGGGCGGCGGCTTCGTCCGCGGCGTGCTGGGCTGGCACATGGCGCTGGTCTGGGCGATCTCGAGCGTTGCCTTCGCGCTGATCTGCGCGGCCGGGCTCGCGCTCCTGTTCGTCTTCGATGGCAGCGGCCTGCTGCGACCCGCCGAGCACTGGTGGCTGGCCGCGCTCGCGCCCCTCGCCACGCTGATCACCGCGCTGATGGCGGTGCTGGCCGCGGTCTGGCTGTGGCTGCGCGGGGCAAGGCCGCGGCTCGCCCGCATCCTGCAATCGGGGGGCTGAGGACGGTTCGGGTAACTGCTGGCGGGTACTTGCGGGGTGACCGGCGGGTGTTGGTGGGACGTACTGGA
>RFIR01000328.1 GCA_003695135.1 Alphaproteobacteria bacterium
CCCCTATACCCAGGCGCTGTTCCGCTCGATCCCGCTGCCGGGCGCAGACAAGAACGCCCGGCCGCTGGTGGCGATCCCGGGCAACTTCCCGCTTCCGCATGAACGGCCGCCGGGGTGCAATTTCGGGCCGCGCTGCAACTATTTCGTCGACGGGCGCTGCAACGCCGACGACATCCGCATGCAGACGATCCCCGGCGACGACCGGCATGAAAGCCGCTGCCTGCGGATCGACGAGATCGACTGGGATGCGCCGATCGAGGCGGCGAGCGAGACCGAAGCAACCGAGCCCGGCGATGTGGTGCTCAAGGTCGACAAGCTGAAGAAATACTACGAGGTCGCCGCCAACGCGCTGTTCGGCGGCGGCGAGAAGCGCGTGGTCAAGGCCAATGAGGAAGTCACGCTCGATGCGCGCGAGGCCGAGACGCTGGCCATCGTCGGCGAATCGGGTTGCGGGAAATCGACGCTGGCCAAGGTGCTGATGGGGCTGGAGACGGCCACCGCCGGCGAGATCGTGCTGGAAAACAAGTCGATTGGCAATGTCGAGATCGAGAAGCGCGACACCAGGACGGTCTCGGCGATCCAGATGGTGTTCCAGAATCCGTTCGACACGCTCAACCCCTCGATGACCGTGGGCAGCCAGATCATCCGGGTTCTGGAACTGTTCGGCGTCGGCAACACGGTGGCCGAGCGCGAGCAGCGCATGCTGGAACTGCTCGATCTGGTCAAGCTGCCGCGCGAATTCGCCACCCGCATGCCGCGCCAGCTTTCCGGCGGGCAGAAGCAGCGCATCGGCATCGCCCGCGCCTTTGCCGGCACGCCCAAGGTGGTGGTGGCCGACGAGCCGGTCTCGGCGCTTGATGTCTCGGTGCAGGCGGCCGTGACCGACCTCCTGATGGAGATCCAGCGCAACAACCGCACCACCATGCTGTTCATCAGCCACGATCTGTCGATCGTGCGCTATCTCTCCGACCGCGTCATGGTGATGTATCTCGGCCATGTGGTCGAGCTCGGCACCACCGAGCAGGTGTTCGCGCCGCCCTATCACCCCTATACCGAGGCGCTGCTCTCGGCCGTGCCCATCGCCGATACCTCGGTGACCAAGAAGCATATCGTGCTGGAAGGCGACATCCCCTCGGCGATGAACCCGCCGCCGGGTTGCCCGTTCCAGACCCGCTGCCTCTACAAGGACCGGGTGCCGGGCGGGCTGTGCGAACGCGAGGTGCCGCCGGTCCGCGAGATGGAGAGCGGGCTGCGCATCAAGTGCCACCTGCCGCAGGAAGAGTTCGACGCCATGCAGCCGGTGATCGAGTTCGGCAAGAAGACCGAGGCCGCCTGAGGCGGGCCTGCGCCCCGTGCTCCTCAGAGCCCGGTCTTGGAGCTTGGGACCACCATGCCGGCCAGCGCGCCGATGGCGGTGGCCAGCGTGATCTTGAGAAACTCCGGAACGCTGGCCCATTGCGATGCCTGCCCGCCGCCCCGGCGGCCATCGCCATTGCATGACGCCGCGCGCGCCCCGATACTGGCCCGACCGGCAGGCGGGAGGGCGGCGCATGGGCGGGGCAGCGCAGGATGGCAGGGGCATGCCCCGCACGGTCGACGAGGTGCGCGCGGCGCTGACGACCCTGCGCGAGCGGCGCGGCTACCTCCTGCCGCATCACGGGCTGATGGCGGTCTCGTCCCCGGCGCTGCTGGCAGCCTATGACGCCACCTATACCGCGCTGACGCTCACCCCGCGGGTGCTGAGCGAATACGACAAGGAGGTCGTCTGGCTGATCATCCTCGTCTCCACCGGCGAGGCGATTGCCACCCACCATCTCGACCGGCTGAAGCGCGCCGGCGGCGGCGTGGCCGAAATCGAGGCCGCCACCGCGCTGGCGGCCTGGGGCGACGGGGCGTCGCGCTTTGCCTTCGTCGGCGCCCACTGGTCGGCGCATCTGCCGGGCTATGCGCCAGAGGCCGCGTATCGCCGCGGGCTGGATGCGCTGCTGGAACTACACGGGACCGCGCGCGCGGTGGCCGAGATGGGGCTTGCCGCCGCCCATCAGTGCCACCGGCGCTGGGACTGGCTGCGCGTCCATATCCGCGGCGCCTGCGCGGCCGGCGCCCCGGAACCCGCCATCGCCGAGGCGCTGAGCCTGGCGATGTTTCCCGGCGGCGTGCCCAATTTCGTCGATGCCTGCGCGCATTGGCGCGAGATGATCCTTGCCGGCGAGGTCGATGCCACGCCCCCCTATCGCGCCTGGGCCGAGATGACCGGGCAGGGCGGGTTCGACGAGGTCGCCGGCATTGCCGGCTGAGCGCTTGGCGGCCGAGTTCACCCATATCGTCATCGGCGCCGGCGCGGCCGGTGCCGTGCTGGCCGCAAGGCTGAGCGAGGATCCCGACATCCGGGTGCTGCTGGTCGAGGCTGGCGGTCCGGCCCGCGGCCCGCTGGTCTCGGTGCCGCTGATGACGGTGCTGCTGATGCGCTCGACCCGCCACGCCTGGCTCTATCAGACCGAGCCGAGCCCGGGGCTGGAGGGCCGGCGCATCGTCTGGCCGCGCGGCCGGGCGCTGGGCGGCTCGACGGTCATCAACGGCATGGTCTATGTGCGCGGCCTGCCCTCGGATTACGACGGCTGGGCGCAGCGCGGCCTGCCGGGCTGGAGCTGGGAGGCGGTGCGGCCGTATTTCCTGCGCTCGGAGCGGTTTCTGGGCCCGGGCGGCGAGGCGGCGGCGCATGGGGCTAACGGTCCGCTGCCGGTCTCACGGCCCGAACGCCCGGTCAGCCCGCTCGCTGATGCCTTCATCGAGGCCGGTATCGCCGCGGGCTACCCCGCCTGCACCGATTTCAACGGGGCAGAGCCGGAGGGGTTCGGCTTCTATCACTTCACCAATCGGCGCGGGCGACGGGTCAGCACCGCGCGCGCCTTTCTCGACCCTGTCCGCGACCGGCCCAACCTGTCGATCCTCACCGGGGCGGAGGCGGTGCGGCTGCGCCTCGCCAACGGCCGCGCAACAGGGGTGGAGCTGCGCCGCGGGCGGCGGAGCGAGACCGTGCACTGCGCGGGCGAGATCATCCTCTCGGCCGGAGCCATCGGCTCGCCCGCGCTCCTGATGCGTTCGGGCATCGGCCCGCCGGAGCATCTCGCCGCGCTCGGCATCCCGGTCGCGGTCGAGGCGCCGGAGGTCGGCGCCAATCTGCACGACCATGTGCTGGTCCGCCTCAAGCAGGCGGCCACCGGCGGCACCGATCTGTGGCGGCTGTCCCGGCCCCACCGCGCCGCGGCCGCCTTCCTGCGCGCCTGGGCCTTCGGCACCGGGCCGATGGCGGTGTTCCCGCTGGAGGCGGGTGCCTATCTCCGCAGCCCCGGCGCCGATCTGCCCGATCTGCAGAGCCATTTCCTGCCGGCGCTCTCCTCGACCTCGCTGCGCATGCGGACCGTCGGGGCCCGCGATCCGCTGGAAAGGCCCGGCTTCATGGCCAATATCGGGGTGATGCGGCCGCAAAGCCGCGGGCGGCTGCGGCTGCGTTCGGCCGACCCCGCCGATCCGCCGCTGATCGCGCCGAACTATCTTGCCGAGCGCGCCGATGTCGAGCGGCTGATCGACGGGCTTGAGATCATGCGCGAGGTCTTCGCCCAGGCGCCCTTCGACCGCTGGCGCGGGGCCGAGCTCGATCCGGGGCCGGAGATCGCCGGCCGCCGGGCGCTGGAAGGCTGGGTGCGCCGGACCGCCGACACCGTGCATCACGCGGTTGGCACCTGCCGCATGGGGGCCGATCCGGCATCGGTGGTCGATGGCGCGCTGCGCGTGCGCGGCGTGGCGGGGCTGCGGGTGGCCGATGCCTCGGTGTTTCCGGCCATCCCCTCAACCAACACCGCTGCCCCCGCGATCATGGTTGGCGAGAAGGCGGCCGATCTGGTGCTGGGGCGGGAGGCGCCGGAGGCTGCGGCGTGAGGGGGCTGTCTGCCCCCTCTGCC
>RFIR01000038.1 GCA_003695135.1 Alphaproteobacteria bacterium
CAATGCCTTCGCCATCGGATCGCCGTCCGACAGCGTCATCTGCGTGACCGACGCGCTCTTGCGCATCATGGACGACCGCGAATTCACCGGCATCCTCGCCCATGAGATCAGCCATATCGCCCATCGCGACCTGTGGATCATGGGGCTGGCCGACGTGATGGCCCGCGTGGTCTCGACCGTATCCTATATCGGCCAGCTGATGCTGTTCATAAACCTGCCGCTCCTGCTCGGCGGGGCGGCGGTGATCCCCTGGCAGTTGCCGCTGGTGCTGATCTTCGCGCCCACCGTGATGGCGCTGACCCAGCTTGCCCTGTCGCGCAATCGCGAATTCGACGCCGATCTCGGCGCGGCGCGGCTGACGGGCGACCCGGAGGGGCTGGCGCGGGCGCTGGAGAAGCTCGAACGCCGGATGGGCCGGTTCTGGGAGGAGATCTTCCTGCCCGGTCGCAGGATCCCCGAGCCGTCGCTGCTGCGCACCCACCCCCCGACCGAACAGCGGGTGGCGCGGCTGCGTTCGCTGATCGTGCCGAAGCGGCCGTCGCTGCCGCCGGCGCACACCCTGTCGGCCCGCACCTTTCCGGCGGTCCGGCGCCCCGGATTTCACGGCCCGTGGGGGCTGTTCTACTGAATCACCTCGGCCGCGGCGAAGACGATCAGCCCGGCAAACAGGAGATAGTCCGATACCGGCGCCGATTTGGCCACGTATCGGCGCGGCGATGCAAGCCGGAAATGATGAACGGGCTGACGGGGGCACCATATTGGAACCTGTCGCACTCATTCGTTTGAGCCCGCCCGGGGCGCGAAGCGAACCCGGGCATGCGCCCGCCGTTCGACGGGCTTACGCGGCCCCGCAGGGGCCACGATCCCGTCTCACCCATGGCGGGCGCATTCGCGCCCACCCGGGCGGTCGCACGCCCTCGCGCCTGAAATACGAGCGTATCCCGAGACCCGTGACGACACCGTCGGATGGGCAGGAACGACCGGAACCCGGACCCGACCCCGCCCGGCCTTGACCGGACCCGCCGGCTCGGCTAGAAGCCGGCCCGATCCGGAAGTTCGCAGAATTTCCGGTCCCGGCAGGGTGCCGGGATCGCCACCGGTCAGCGCGTTGCGCCCGCCGGTGCGCTTGCGGTTTGGGCCCTCTGCCGGCGGCGGAGAGGTGAAAAGGATGTGTCAGGCCGGTTCCGTCCCCATATCGGGACACCGGAACCGAAAAGGAGAGGCCGATGTTCGAATCCCTGTCCGAACGCCTGTCAGGCGTGCTCGACAGGCTCACCCGGCAGGGCAGCCTGACCGAGGCCGACGTTACCGCCGCGCTGCGCGAGGTGCGGGTGGCGCTTCTGGAGGCCGATGTCTCGCTGCCGGTGGTGCGCAGCTTCATCCGGCGGGTGCAGGAAAAGGCGACCGGGCAGGCGGTGATCAAGTCGGTCACCCCCGGCCAGCAGGTGGTCAAGATCGTGCATGACGAGCTGGTCGCGATGCTGTCGGGCGGCGAGGATGCCGGGCGGCTGAAGATCGACAGCCCGCCTGCCCCGGTGCTGATCGTCGGCCTGCAGGGCTCGGGCAAGACCACCACCACCGCCAAGCTGGCCAGGCGGCTGAGCGAGCGCGAGGGCAAGCGGGTGCTGATGGCCTCGCTCGACACCCAGCGCCCCGCGGCGATGGAACAGCTCGCCGTGCTCGGCCGGCAGGCCGGCATCGAGACCCTGCCGATCGTCAGGGGGCAGGACCCGGTGGCGATCGCCAGGCGCGCGAAACAGCAGGCGATGCTGGGCGGATACGACGTGTTCCTGCTCGATACTGCCGGGCGGCTGTCCATCGACGATGCGCTGATGGACGAGGTCGCCGCGGTGCGCGACGCGACCGGCCCCCGCGAGACGCTCTTGGTGGTCGACGGGCTGACCGGTCAGGACGCGGTCAACACGGCGGAGAATTTCGACGGGCGCATCGGCATCACCGGCGTGATCCTGACCCGGATGGATGGCGATGGCCGCGGCGGCGCGGCGCTGTCCATGCGCGCGGTCACCGGCAAGCCGATCCGCTTCGTCGGCACGGGCGAGAAGCTCGACGCGCTGGAGGAGTTCGACCCCGAGCGCATCGCCGGCCGCATCCTCGGCATGGGCGACATCGTGGCGCTGGTGGAAAAGGCGCGCGAGACCATCGAGGCCGAGGAAGCCGAGCGCATGATGCGGCGGTTCCGCAAGGGCCGCTTCGACATGAACGACCTCGAAAGTCAGCTCGAGCAGATGCTCAAGATGGGCGGGATGCAGTCGATCATGGGGCTGATGCCGGGCATGGGCAAGCTCGGCAAGCAGATCGAGAACGCGGGCTTCGACGACCGGGTGATCCGGCGTCAGATCGCCATCATCCGCTCGATGACCAAGCGCGAGCGCCGCCAGCCGGAGCTGATGCAGGCCAGCCGCAAGAAGCGGGTGGCTGCCGGTTCGGGCACCGAGGTCTCGGAGGTCAACAAGCTGCTGAAGATGCAGCGGCAGATGGCCGACATGATGAAGAAGATGGGCAAGATGGGCAAGAAGGGGATGATGCGCGGCGCGCTTGCCCAGCTCTTCGGCAAGGGCGGCGCGGGCCTGCCGCCGATGGGTGGCATGCCGCCCGGCGCTGCCGGCCCGGCCGGCCCGGCCGCGCCGCCTGCGGGCTTTCCCGGCCTGCCGGGCGGCGGCGGCATGGGCCTTCCGCCGGGCCTGTCGGGCTTCGGCAAGAAGAAATGACCCGCGTGCCGCCAGAGACGCGCCGCGCCATTGCCGGAGGGGTCGGGGCATGAGTGACCATGTCGCCCGCGCGGCCGCGCTTCTGGCCGAGCATCGCGCGGCCATCGACAATCTCGACGCCATCCTCGTCCACACCCTGGCGCTGCGCTTCAAGGAAACCCAGGCGGTGGGCCGGCTGAAGGCCGAACACGACCTGCCGCCCTCCGATCCGGCGCGTGAGGCGGCCCAGATCGCCCGGCTGCGCCGCCTTGCCGAAGAGGCCGGGCTCGATCCGGTCTTCGCCGAGAAGTTCCTCAACTTCGTGATCGCCGAGGTGATCCGGCATCACGAGAAACTGCAGAAATAGGGGCACAGGGCCGGCCGGCCGCTGCCCCCCGGAAAGGTCAGATCAGGAGAGAACCGCATGGCCATGAAGATCCGGCTCGCCCGTCGCGGGTCCAAGAAACGCCCCTTCTACGCGATCGTCGCCGCCGACAGCCGCATGCCGCGCGACGGCCGCTTCATCGAGAAGCTGGGCACCTACAATCCGCTCCTGCCCAAGGACAGCGCGGAGAGGGTGAAGATCGATGTCGAGCGCGTGCAGTACTGGATGGGCCGCGGCGCGCAGCTCACCGACCGGGTCTCGCGCTTCATGGAGGCTGCGGGCCACATCGAGAAGAAGGTGCGCAACAACCCCCACAAGGGCGAGCCCCACAAGAAGGCGCGGGAACGGGCCAGGGAGCGCGCCGAGAAGGCCGCCGCCGCGGAGGCGGGTGCCGAATAGGCCCCCGGCCATGCGGGGCTGAGCGATGCAGGCGCGGCCCGAACTGGTCTGCGTCGGCGCGATTGCCGGCGCCTTCGGCGTGCGCGGCGAGGTGCGGGTCAAGAGCTTCTGCGCCGAACCTGCCGCCATCGGCGACTATGGCCCGCTTCTCACCGAGGACGGCCGGCAGTTCACGCTGACGGTCCTCCGGCCGGTCTCGGGCGGGCTTGCCTGCCGGCTGTCCGGCGTGCGCAGCCGCGAAGAGGCGCAGGCGCTGAAGGGCACCCGGCTGCATGTCCGCCGCGAGGCGCTGCCGCCCCTGCCCGAGGACGAGTTCTACCACGCCGACCTGATCGGGCTGGCGGTGTTCGATCCCGGCGGGCGGCAGATCGGCCGGCTGCGCGCGGTGGCCGATCACGGCGCGGGCGACGTGCTGGAAATCGAACGGCCGGGGCGGAACGCGCCGCTGATGCTGCCCTTCACCCGCGCCTTCGTGCCGCTGGTCGATCTGGAGGCGGGACGCATCGTCGTCGATCCGCCTGAGGAAGAATAACGGATGATCCAGGTTTCCGGGACGAGGATGCGAAGGGCAGTGCCCGCCCGAGGCGGCGCGATAGCGCCCGCCTGGGGGTTGCCATTGGAGTGCCGTTGGTCCGAACAACAATGGCGACGCGGGCGCTGCCCGGGCCGGCGCCCGGGCGGAGCTCTCTGGTTGCCTTCGACATCAACCCGATCATTCTGCCGGGCGGAAAAGTGACCGACAAGCCCCGCTCCCTCGGCCGGCTTTCGATCACCGCCTCGGCCCGGCCGCGGCCGCTGAGCGAGAAGGCGCCGCCCGCAGGCGTCTGGCAGGCCCGCGTGCTGACGCTCTATCCGCAGATGTTTCCCGGCGCGCTGGGCGAGGGGGTGATCGGCCGCGCGCTGGCCGAGGGGCTGTGGGCGCTCGCGGTCACCGACATCCGCGACTTCGCGCTCGACCGGCACCGCAGCGTCGATGACACCCCCGCGGGTGGCGGGCCGGGCATGGTGATGCGCGCCGATGTGCTGGGCCGGGCCATCGACCACGCCATGGCGGGCTGCCCGCCCGACCGCGCGCGCTGGCCGCTGATCGCGCTGTCACCGCGCGGGCGCCCCTTCAGCCAGGCCCGCGCCGCCGCGCTGGCCCGGGCCGAGGGGGTGACGCTGATCTGCGGCCGGTTCGAAGGCATCGACCAGCGGGTTCTGGATGCGCGCGGGGTCGAGGAACTCTCGATCGGCGACTATGTGCTGGCCGGGGGCGAACTGGCCGCTCAGGTCTTGATCGAGGCCAGCGTTCGGCTTATACCCCGCGTCCTCGGCAATGCCGAGTCGCAGGCTGCGGAAAGCTTTTCCGAAGGACTTCTGGAATATCCGCAGTACACGCGGCCGCAGGTCTGGGAAGGGCGTGAGATTCCGGAGGTTCTCCTCTCCGGCCATCACGCGCGGATCGCCGCCTGGCGGCGGCAGAGGGCAGAGGCCCTGACACGGGAAAGGCGTCCCGACCTCTGGCGGGCCCGGCGGCAGGAAATCGCCGAGGGACCCAAGGGAGAGCCGGAGCAATCGGACGCGACAGGCCCGGCCCAGCCGGCCGGGCAGCAGAAGGATGAGGGCCATGAACCTTCTTGAGCAGATCGAGGCCGAGCAGATCGCCGCGCTTGGCAAGGAGATCCCGGATTTCGGCCCGGGCGACACGGTACGCGTCGGCTACAAGGTGGTCGAGGGCAGTCGCAGCCGCGTGCAGGCCTATGAGGGCGTGTGCATCGCGCGCAAGGGCGGCTCGGGCATCGGCGCATCCTTCAC
>RFIR01000039.1 GCA_003695135.1 Alphaproteobacteria bacterium
GGATGCCCGTAATGCATGAGTTTTTGCAGGGATCATGATTGCGCCCGTAAAGTAATTGGAAGAGACCCTGCGAAACTCCGCCGGCCAGACCCGGACGCTGCGCTCGGGCGGAGGCGAAATGCGGTGCTACTCGCGTTTCCTCATTTCACTGTTGATTGCAAAATATTGATTACATAGTTATTTTCTAGAGACCTCTGCAAAACTCAACCAGCCAGACCCGTGTGTTGCGCTCGGGCGCCGTAAAATGCGGCGCCGGCGAAGTTTGTTCCTGAATTTCACCTATTTGGTAAATATTGATTGCGAAGTTATTTTCTAATTACTTTACGCGCGTGCAGATTTGATTGGTCATAAAACTGGCACATTAAGGATGCCTGTCTGCATCCGGGTTTTGCAGGGGTCTCTTCTAATTACTTTACGCGCGCGCGATCATGATGGCCTGGAACCGGGCCGATTCAGCGGTTTGCATTCATGCCGCAGTTTTACAGGGCTCTCTCAAACAGGTGAAAACCGGGAACAAACTCCGCTGGCGCCACGATTTCGTCTCCGCCCGGGCACATCGGCACGGGCCGGCGCCGCCTGCCGCGATGCAAGAGCGTCATGCCTTTCCGATCCCCGGCCTCGTGCCGCCCTTTCCTGCCCCCGACACCCCCGGTTTCGAAAGCTTCGGGCATTCTTGCCAGACGGGTCGGTCGAAGGGGCGGCGGGTATTAGACCTCGTCCCCCGCGAGCCGCCGCACCAGCGGCACCAGCGCCTCGATCTCCGGCTCCTCGATGCCGAGATCCAGCAGGTGCTCGCGCGTGCTGTAGAGATAGTCGCGATTGGTCCCCGACCGGCCCTCGGCCCGCGCGATGATCTCGGCCTGGGCATCGAGGCTCAGCCCGGTCACGGTCTGTTCGTGTTCGGGGTCGAGCACATAGGCCAGCGCCGTGACCTGCCGCCCGTCGTCGAGCCGGATCGGGTGGCGTTCCTCGCGATAGGCGTAGGAGACGAGTTCGCGTTCGCGCAGATAGGCGAGCGTTTCCTCCGCCTGCGCCGCGCCGACCCGATAGGCCACGCCCCGGCACCGCGCCGCCGGATCGGGCGCCAGTGCCAGCACCAGCCCCGGATCGGCCTCGGTGCCGCGATAGTGGATCGAGCGCAGGCAGAAGCGGCGGGCAAGGCCCGGCAGCTCGGCAATCTGCCGCTCGGCGAATTCGAAGCCCGGCCGCCACATCAGCGAGCCATAGGCGAACACCCAGAATTCACCGCTCATGCACTCGATCCTTTCCCGGCATCGCTATATGACGGTCGCCGAGCGCGAGGCAATGGGAGCCGGAATGAAGGCACGGATCGTGATCGCGGCGTTGCTGGCAGGGGTCGCCGGCTGGTCGGGCTGGTGGCTTTACGGCGCATCGGCGCAGAAGGCGGCGCTGGCGGGATGGCTGGAGGAGCGGCGCAATGCCGGATGGGTGGCCGAGGCGGCCGAGATCTCGGTCAGCGGCTTTCCCTCCCGCTTCGACAGTTTCATCACCGGGCTGTCGCTCGCCGATCCCGAGGCGGGCTGGGCGTGGGATGCCGAGGAGTTCCAGATCCTGCGCCTCGTCTACAAGCCCGACCGCTATATCCTCGCCTGGCCGGGCGAACAGCGCCTGGCCACGCCGCACGGCGCGGCGCTGTTCTCGGCCCCGCTCCTGCGCGCCTCGGCCCGCTTCGTCCCCGACACCGATCTGTCGCCGGAGGAGCTGGTGCTGGAGACGAGCGATCTGAAGGCGGTCGCGACGGCGGGCTGGGAATCGACCGCCAAGCGGCTGGTCGTCGGACTGCGCCGCAGCGCGCCCGGCACCGCGCCGGACGAGCCCTACGATCTGGGCATCACCGGCGAGGCGGTGACGCTGCCGCCGCCGCTTCTTGCCAGGCTCGACCCGGCGGGGCTGCTGGCCACGCGCATCGACCGGCTGAAACTCGACGCCACCTTCGCCTTCGATGCGGTCTGGGACCGCAAGGCGGTGGAGGGGCGCAAGCCCGCGCTGACCGCGCTGGCCATCCGCGCGGCCGACATGCGCTGGGGCAAGCTGCGCCTCGCTGCACGCGGAACGGTCAGGATCGACGATGAGGGCTATCCGGTGGGCGAGATCGACATCTCCGCCCACAACTGGCGGCGCATGCTGAAGACGGCGGTTGCCGCCGGGGTCATGGGGCAGGAGATCGCCGATGCGCTGGAAACCGGGCTGTCGGTCATCGCGGCGCTGTCGGGCGATGATTCCACCCTCGATGCCACGCTGTCCTTTGCCGATGGCGAGATGTCGCTGGGCCTGGTGCCGCTGGGCCCGGCCCCGCGCTTCCGCATTCCGCAGCGGCCGGAGGAGTGATACCAGTGCCCGACGAGTTCGACTCATGCCTGATCTCTTGCGGGTGTTCCCGGCCCGACCGCTGCCCACATGGCGTTGAGGGCAGTGCCCGCCCGAGGGTGAGACGCGACCGTGGCGCCAGTGGCGCCGCGCAAGCGCGTCGAAGCGAAGCGCCCGCCCCGGGGGGTGCCATTGAAGCGCCACTGATGGGGTGGATGGCTCCCGCTTCTGGCATCGCAATGTGCCATGCTGGGTGCTGTGAAACAGCCAAGCAAGGGAGCCATCCATGAACAGCA
>RFIR01000040.1 GCA_003695135.1 Alphaproteobacteria bacterium
ATGTTTCCGCGGCTGAAACCCGGTGTGCTTGTGCAACTGCATGACGTGTTCCTGCCCGACGGCTATCCGCCGAAATGGCGCAACCGCTGGTATTCGGAGCAGAACGCACTGATCGGCTGGATCCTGTCGGGCTATTTCGAGGTGATCTATCCCGGCCACTACGCCACCACCCGGATGCGGGAGGTGATGCTGCGCGCGGTGGACGGCATCTGGCCCGACGATTTCCTGCTGACCAGCGGCAGCCTGTGGCTGCGCCGGGCCGGCTGATCGCCGCGCCACGCCCGCGCCTGCTCCGGCGTCGCGACCCTCAGTATCCCAGATCGCGCAGCGCTGCCCGTGCACCGGGCTTGCCGGCGCATTCGTGAAAGATGCGCACGCGGCAGCTGCGGCAGATCTCGTTGTCGGCCATCTGGACGGCGTGCTCGATCGCCGTGCCCTTGTTGAGGTGCAGGTTCTCCTCGCCGAGCTCCTCCAGCACATGCTGGCGGTGCATGCGCTCGATCAGCGGGGTATAGGCGGCGACCATCAGGAAATCGCCGCCCTTGGCGCGCGCATTGCGGATCTCGTCAATCAGGAGATCCGCGCCGGAGAGGTCGAGATCGTCCACCCCCTTCAGGATCAGCACCTTGATGCGCTGCTGGGGATGCTCGCGCTCGATGCGGCGCAGCTCGCGCTCCACATGCTCGACCGAGCCGAAATAGAGCGTGCCGTTGAGCCTTATGATGGTGATCTGCGGGCATTCGGGCAGGTTGTTCTCGCGCGCATTGACGAACTTGCGCCGACCATCGACCAGCTTGGGCGCGCCAACCCCAAGCACCGGCTGCGAGGTGGCGTAGAGGAAGACCACCAGCGAGGCGATGACGCCGACATAGATCGAGAAGTTGAGCTCGACCAGCAGCCCGGCCAGAAAGGTGATCAGCAGGATCGCGGTCTCCGACCGGCTGGAGGTCAGGATGTGGCGGATCTCCCTGCGGTCGATCAGCCGGTAGGCGACGTAGAAGATCAGCCCGGCGATGGCCGGGATCGGGATGTGCGCGATCAGCGGCAGGATCGCCAGCATGATCACCGCAAGGAAGATGCTGGAAAAGATCGCGGCCAGCGGCGTTTGCGCCCCGACCTCCCAGTTGATGCCGGTTCGGGTGAAGGATCCCGAGCCGACATAGCACTGGAAGAAGCCGCCGATCAGGTTCGACAGCCCCTGCCCGAAGATCTCCTGACCGGCATCGAAGCGTTCGTGACGCCGGATCGCCATCGCCCGGCCGATGGACAGCGCCTCCAGCAGCCCGATCAGCGCGACGGCGAAGGCACCCTCGGCAAGCAGCGACAGATCGCCCAGCGAGAAGCCCGGAAAGGTGGGCACCGGCAGCGCGGCGGGCAGGGCGCCGACCATCCGGACGCCGTGCAGGTCGGCATCGAGCGCCAGACCGAGCAGCGACCCGGCCAGCAGCGCGATCAGAAACCCCGGAATGCGGCGCGAAATCTCCTGCAGGACGGCCACGGTCATCAGCGTGACCAGCGCGATGGCGATCGCATAGGCATTGGCATCGTCCAGCACGCCGGCAATGCGGGCCAGCCGGTCGATCACCGTCCCGCCGCGTTCCACCGCAACGCCCAGCGCCTCCGGGATCTGGCTGACCGCGATCAGAAGCGCCGCCGCGGCGGTGAACCCGATCATGACCGAATGGGAGATGAACGAGACCATGATGCCCAGCCGGGCCAGCGCGGCGACGATCTGGATGACGCCCACCATCACCGTCATCATCAGCGCCAGCGAGACGAAGCGCTCGGTGCCCGGCTCGGCCAGGGGCGCAAGGGTGGCGTAGACGATGACCGAGATGGCGGTGGCCGGACCCGAAACCATCACCATCGACGAGCCGAACAGCGCCGCGATCAGACCGGTCACCATCGCGGTATAGACGCCGTATTCCGGCGGCAGACCGGCGATGGTGGCGAAGGCGACGCCCTGCGGCAGCACGATGGCCGCCCCGGTCAGCCCGGCAAGCGCATCGGCGCGCAGGCTGTCCAGCCCGACCCTTGGCCACCATTTCAGGAAGGGCACAAGGGAGGGGAGGTAGAACTTCACCGAACGGGGCCTTTCGCGTCTTGAAGCTTCGCCGTGGGGCGGGCGCCCGGCTGGCATGCGGATGCCTCACGCCTCTAGCATGGCGCCACCGCAAGGTTAAGTCTCATCCTTGTCTCACGGGCCCGTTGTTCCGGCGTGAACCCGGTCACATTTCGGCCCGATTTCCGGCAGGGCGGGGTTTGACAGGGACCGACCGCGACCCGAAATATGAACCGGGCCGTCAGGATTGGACGCGGCAGGAGGGCACGGGCATGGAAAGGCTGATCGACAGGCTGGGTGATCTGCTCGAGGACCTTGCCGACAGGGTGCTGCCCCGGCCCGATCCGGTTCCGATCCCGGTGCGGAAAGAGACGACACCGCGCCGCCGGAACTGACGCCTTCTGCCGGACGGCCCTCACGAGTGGGATGGACGGAACTGCGCGCCGGCGCATGCGGCGTCAGATGGGCGCGCGACGGTCAGATGGGCCGGCGGTAGAAGACGTGGCTGCCGATTCGTGCGGTGCGCTGGAAACGCTGCGCCCAGTTTGGTCGCACGCCGGTGTGATGATAGTAGGTCGCGCCGCCGGTCAGCACCCTGGGCTGGCCATCGAGCATGATGCGGGCGATCTTGGCGACGCGCGAAAACGCCCGAGGCTCGGTGATCACCTCCTTGCGCCCGTCGCACATGAACGAGAACTGGCAGGCGTTGCGACGCTGCGCTCCCTGCTTGATCACCGCGCAGACGCTGTCGGGAAACCGGCTCTTTTCCACCCGGTTGAGGATGACCTCGGCCACCGCGACCTGTCCCGCCACCGTCTCGCCGCGCGCCTCGAAATAGAGCGCCATGGCCAGACACTTCCATTCCTCGCCGCCGCGTGCCTCCGGCAACCGGTCGATCTGCTCGGTGGTGAAGGAGAGCACCGCCAGCCGATCCTCGAGGGTCAGCGCGCGCAGCTGCGCATCGCTGACAAGCCGTGCGGCCTGTTCATCCTCGCGAGCGAGCGCAAGGATCTGGTTCTTCGTCGGCTTGGAAACCGGTTTGGGTGCAAGCGAGACCGCCGGCGCCTCGGCACCGCCCAGTTCGCGCAGCCGGTCGGCCGAGACGGCGGTCATCGCCGCACGCTCCTGCGACATGATCGAGGCGATCTGGACGACGATCTCTCGGCCCGGGGCGGGAACCGGTTCCTGGGCTAGCGCCGGGCCGCCATCCTGCACTTCCAGAAGGGCAAGCACGGCAACAGCCAGCAAGGCCAAGCCACCGGAAATCCGTGCCCCCGAACGTGCCCCGCCCACCACCTGAGCGCTCCCTCGTCGCCTGCCCGTCCTTTCCGGCTTCCGCCGCGGCCGGGCTTGGTTAACAAGCCTCAAGAAATACAACGCTGATCAAGCCTGTCCATACCGGAATGGATCCAACCGGCGGCACCACACCTGCCGGGTGAGCCATCCACCCAAACACAACCTAGAATTAATTTCTATTTTTCAATGTATTACGTGATATTTCTCAATCTTATAGTCAACTCAATTCTGTAACATTCTGAAATGTTCTCTGCGGGAAATCCGGGGTTTTTCAACGCACTCGCGCCCGTTCTGCAGACCGAATCGCCACGACCCGTTTCCCGGCGCATCAGCACCGCCGGTACCGCCGCCGAACCGGGCGCGCGGGAGGCTAGCGAACCTGGCCCTGCCGCAGCACGGCCTGGGCGGCGGCCAGCTGGGCGATCGGCATGCGGAAGGGCGAGCAGGAGACATAGTCCAGTCCGGCCGCCTCGCAGAACGCCACCGATTCCGGGTCGCCGCCATGCTCGCCGCAAAGCCCCAGCGCGACCTGCGGGTTGGTCTCGCGAGCGCGCCCGGCGGCCATCAGTACCAACTCGCCCACCCCGTCGATGTCCAGCAGGTGGAACGGATCCTCGCGGAACACGCCGTTGTTGACATAGTCGCGCATGAAGCGGCCGGCATCGTCGCGTGACAGGCCGTAGGTCATCTGGGTGAGGTCATTGGTGCCGAAGCTGAGGAAGGCGGCCGAACGGGCGAGATCGCCGGCGCGGATCGCGGCGCGCGGCGTCTCGACCATCACGCCCAGCCGGTAGGGCAGCGCGCGCCCGTGTTCGTGCGAGACCTCCCCGGCCACCGCCTCGATGCGCGACTTGACCAGCTCCACCTCGCGCGCGGCCGAGACCAGCGGGATCATGATCTCGGGGATCACCGTCATGCCCGAGCGTTCCTCCACCAGCAATGTCGCCTCGAAGATGGCGCGGGCCTGCATCTGGTAGATCTCGGGCATGGTCACCGCCAGCCGCACCCCGCGCATGCCCAGCATCGGGTTGAATTCGTGCAGCTCCTCGGCCCGCTGGATCAGCTGGCTGACCGGCAGATCCATCTCGTCGGCCAGCGCGCGCAGCTCCTCGCGGCTGACGGGCAGGAATTCGTGCAGTGGCGGGTCGAGCAGGCGGATGGTCACCGGCAGGCCGCGCATGATCTCGAACAGCTCGACGAAATCGCTGCGCTGCATCGGCAGCAGCCGGTCGAGCGCCTGTTGCCGCGCCGCGGTGCTGTCGGCCAGGATCATCTCGCGCATCACGTTGATGCGGTCGGCCTGAAAGAACATCTGCTCGGTGCGGCACAACCCGATGCCGTCGGCACCGAAGCGCCGGGCCACGCGGGCATCATGCGGCGTGTCGGCATTTGCGCGCACCTTCAGCCGCCGCACCGCCCCGGCCCAGCCCATCAGCGTGGTGAAGACGCCCGAAAGCTCGGGCGGGATGGTGGGCGCGGCGCCGGCCAGAACCTCGCCGCGCGAGCCATCGACGGTCACGACATCGCCTTCGCGGAACGCCCGCCCGTCCGGGGCAGTGACGGTACGGGCGCGGGCATCGAGCCGGAGCTCGCCGCAGCCGACCACGCAGGGCAGCCCCAGACCGCGGGCAATCACCGCGGCGTGGCTGGTCATGCCGCCGCGCATGGTGATCAGCCCCTGGGCGGCATGCATGCCGCGAATGTCCTCGGGGCTGGTCTCGATGCGCACCAGGATGCAGGGCACCTCCTGGGCGTGCAGGGTCATCGCCGCCTCGGGGTTGAACACGATCTGGCCCGAAGCGGCGCCGGGGCTGGCGGCCAGCCCGCGCCCGACCACGTCGCGGCGATGGGCCGGGTCGATCTGCGGGTGCAGATGATCGTCGAGCACGCGCGGGTCGATGCGCATCAGTGCCGCGTCGCGGGTGATGGTCCCGCGCTCGGCCAGCGAGACGGCGATCCGCAGCGCCGCGCGCGGGCTGCGCCGGGCCGGCACCGCATCGAGGATGTGGAGCGCGCCGCTCTCCAGCGTGAATTCCAGCGAATGCACATCGCCCAGCGCCTCGGTCGCCGCCTCGCCTGCCGCGCGCAGGGCCGCGGCCACCTCCGGCTCCCGCTCCTCCAGCGCCCGTCCCGGCTGGCCCAGCCGCGTGCGTTCGGCCGCGCTCAGCAGAACCGGCGTGCGCAGCCCCATCAGCGCATCCATCCCCTGCGCCTGGTCGAGATAGCGGCCCCAGAGTTCCGGCGCCCCGGTCGCCTCGTCGGCGAAATGGGCGATCCCCGCCCCGCTGCAGCCCGGTCCCAGCCCCAGCGCCATGCGCTGCACGATCAGCGCAAGCGGCGCATCCTCCGGCGCACCGCGTGCGGCGCGCATCATCCGCGCTGCCGGGCGTTGCCACGCCGCCGCCGCCGCGCCCAGCGCCGCGGCAAGCTGGTCCGAGGCATCCTGCGGGAAGGGCGCCTCGCCCTCATCCTCGAAAATTGCCTTGTAATCGGCGACCAGCGCGCGCAGCTGACCGGCGTCGAGCGCCTCCTCGCCCTCCACCCCGGCCAGCTTCAGCCGGTCATAGAGCGCATTCTCGAACAGCTCCTCGTCGAGCCCGGCCACCCCGGCGCCCCAGGACTGGATCAGACGGCGATAGAGATCCCAGGCCGCGCGCTCGCCGATGCGTCCGGCCAGCGTCTCGACCGTCGCATCGGTCAGCCCGATATTGAGAATGGCCCGCGGCCCGCCCCAGTCACGCGAGGGCGGGCTGCCGCGCAGCGCGATCAGCGCATCGGCCCCCAGCGCCTCGAGCACCGCCTCCAGCCCGGCATCCGGCGCCCCGCCCGCGGCAAACCCGGCCGTCACCTCGGGCGGCAGCACGATGGCCGGCGGCACCGGCAGGCCGGCAATGGCGAGCCGCGACAGCGTTGCCGCGCGCGCGCCGAAGCGCGCTGCGTGGCGAACCGCCGGATCACGCAGACCGCGGAAGACGGATTCGGTATGGGGCGTGTCCATGAGGTGCATCTGCCGGCCGCTTCATGTGCACTGCAGCATAGGCCGGTTGCGCCGCGGATTGAAGCGGGGATTTTCCGCCGCCTCCCGCAAGGCGCGCATTCATGGCGCGCCGTCGCGCTCGGCCCCGAGGCAAGGCATGATGGTGCGCAATGAATGCGCACCCTTGTCTCTTTAATCCGTGTCATATGAGGTAGAGGCGGGCGAGACCCCGACGCACCCATGGCCGTGGAAGCCGTCTCGTAGCATGGGGCTCGTCCGCCGACCTGACTCGACCCTGAACAGTTGCCTGGGAGGGCCGCTCGCGCGGCCGATCCCGCAGATCA
>RFIR01000329.1 GCA_003695135.1 Alphaproteobacteria bacterium
GGATAGCTCACCGCCCCGTCGCGGATCTGGGTCAGGCTGCGCATTTCCGAGCCGATGCAGAACGCATCCACCCCGCCGGCCAGCGCGCAAAGATGCGCGTAATGCAGCACGAAGCGCCTCAGCCCCCAGTCCGGCGCGCCGGTATAGGCGACGGTATCGGTCCCCGGCACGAAATCGCTCACCTGCGCGCTGCCGAAGAACGCCGCCACCTCCGCCGCCGCCGCCGCACTCTTGTCGGGTGAGCCCGCCTGCCCCGGCGCGGCCGACAGCGTGATCCGCCCGCGCCAGGGAAAGGCCGGCTGATCGGCAGCGCCGGTCCAGGGGTCGATCAGCCCGTTGCCCGCGGGAATGTCCATCAGGATGAAGGGATAGAACATGATCCGCTTGCCATCGGCGCGCAGCGCATTGATGGCCGAGATCACCGACTGATCGCTCGGCGTCCCGCCGAAGGTCGGCCGCCCGGCGGTCTGGCTGACCGTCTTTGCGGTATTCCGCACCATGCCGGAGACGCGCCACGGCATGGTCTGGCTTTCCTGAACCGTCTGTTCGACCGCCGGCTCGATGCGGCACAGATTGCAGCGCAGATCATCGCCGAACCACGACACGACCAGCGAAACCGCGTCGCAGGCCGGCAGTTCGGCCGAAAGCTGCGACAGCGAGACCAGAAGGTCCGTCTGCCCGCTGGCGTTGTTGACGTTTGCCGCCCGCGTCTCGCCCTTGCGGATGTAATAGGAGACCGGCTCGGCGGCCAGCGCATACTCGCCCGTTCCGGGGGTCAGCGCCACGCCGCGCAGATTGTTCCCCGGACGCAGCGCAACCTCGGGCACCAGTGTGGCCGGCACCTCCGGCTGGCGGAACACCTCGACATTGAATTGCGGAATGCGGTTGCCGAACTGGGTGACGTCGAGATCTTCCAGCACCAGATAGGCCGTGCCCTTGTAGGAGGGCGCCTCGCCCACGCCTTCCACCGCCTCGATCAGCGGATCGGGTCCCTGGTTCTCGCCGCCCCGATGCAGCCGGTAGGTGACGTTTTCCAGCGCGAAGGGCGCGCCATCGGCCCAGACCCGCCCGATGCGGACGATCTCGCCCTGGCAAAGACCGATGGCGATGCTGATGGTATAGCTGTATTCGCGGGTGCCGGCGCCGGCCGAGAATCCCTTGCCCGAGCCGCCGCTCTTGCGCACATGCTCGTTGAACCGGGTCGACCAGATCAGCTGGCCGGCCACGCGCATGCGCCCGGCCACGCGCGGCAAGGGTGCTCCCTCGCGCGAGCCCTGCACGCGGAACGAATTCACCCGGCCCACATCCACCGGATCCGCGCCAAGCAGCGCCTGGTCGATGAACGATCCGACGGTCGCGCCCACGGCCTTGCCGATCACCGCGCCGGATAGCCCCAGAACCGTGCCGCCGAACGCGCCTCCGACCGCCGACCCGACGGCTGAAAGTAGCAATGTCGCCATGAAAATATCCGTTCAGTTCAGTCGTGCAGGGGAAAGCGGAACACCGCCGCGATGCGCCGCTCCCAATACCCGCCCAGCAGGGTCTCGCAGACCGACCGGCCGGAATAGGCGTGGATGAAGCTCTCCCGCCCGTCGCGCTCGGCGCAGATGCCCATATGCTTGGCCACCACGCCGCGGCGCATGCGAAACACCAGCACGTCGCCGGGCCGGCGCTCCGATGGCGCCACCCGCAGCAGATACCGCGCCGCACGCTCCAGCACCACCTCCTCGGCTCCCGCCTCGGCCCAGTCCGGCGTGTAGGCCGGGATCGGCCCCGGCTCGCTGCCGAAAAGCTCGCGCCACACCCCGCGCACCAGACCCAGGCAATCGGTCCCGGCACCGCGCGCGCTCGCCTGATGTTGATAGGGCGTGCCGATCCAGCGCCGGGCCAGTGTCACGACCCGCTCACCGGTAGAGGGACGATCCGTCATGACGCTCCCCCTGCCTTGCATAAGCATTGGCCCAGTCCTCTCCAGGGATATGAGGAAATCCTCGGAAGTTGCTGATATTTGTGAATTTGTCTCGGCAGGTGGCAAAGCGCTTGTCGCAGCCGGCATAAACCCGCAGGCTGTCGCCGGGCTGGATGGGGTCGACCGCTTCCTCCCACAGCTCCAGCACACGGATCGTACCGCGTAGCAGATCGGCCTTCACCTGCGCCATCGCCCCCGCATTGGCGCCGCTGAGCCAGTCGAGCCGCCCCCGGGTGAACCAGCCCTCCTGAAAGGCGCCAAGCCCGCTGACCTCGACCCCCTGCTGGCCCAGTACGTTGACCACGGTCGCGGTGGCCGAGAAGGCGGGATCCATGATGTCGAGCCCGCAGCGCGCATCGCCGAAGACGGCATCGCAGTCGCGCAGGAACACCCGGCCCACCGGACGGCTCAGCTCCTCGGTCTGCCCGCGCAGTTCCGCCTCGAAACCGGCCTGCCCACGCGAGATCTCGCCCAGCACGCCGGAGAACACCAGAATGCGCAGATCGGGACGCTGCCAGTCCACCAGCCAGTGTTCCAGCTTCGCCCCGTCATAGCGACCGCGCGCGATGTCGGCCTCGGTCAGCCCCGCCGAGCTCAGCGCGCCCACGATCTGGCTGTTGTCGACATTGAGGCCCGCGGATTGCTCCAGCGCCGAAGGCGTCAGCCCGCTCGCCGCCTCGAAGCTGGTGCCGTCGAAGACCAGCACCTCGTCGTGATCGGTGAAACCCATCCGCACCCCGTCGGCGCGGGTCAGCCGCCAGCACCGGCACAGCGTGGTCGCACCGCTGTCCAGCCGCTGCTGCAGTTCGGGATCGATCGCGCGCATCAGACCCTGACCTCCACCACCGGGATCGACGGCACCTCGCCGGCATCGAAGGCGGCCAGGCTGGTGTGAATCCGGTCGGTGTCGAAACGCACCGGCACATCGAACTCGAACCCGGCGGTGATTTGAACCGCATTGCCCGGCGCCACGGTGAAAGAGACAAGACCGGTGGTGCTGTCGACGGTGAAATCGACGCCCTCGCTCGCCTCCACCCCGTCAAGCGCCACGCGTACCGTACCGGCAACCGGCTTCCGGATCGGACGGGTATAGGACGCGGGGCCGGACAGATAGGTCTTGCTCAGCTGGAAATCCGTGCTGGACCCGTCGCCCACCCCGATCAGCTGATCGCCCGGCGCCGGCGTGGCCAGCGGCTTGCACGACTTCGCATCGGCCCAGTCCTTCCAGCGAAAGCCGTAGAGCTGGCCGCCGCGCGCCTCGAAAAAGGCAATGACATCAGCCAGATCGTCGGCCGATCGCAGCCCCAGCCCGGCATCGTAGCGCCGGCGCGAATGCGCCCAGGGCGCGTTGCGCTCCTCGAACCCGTTGGAAAGCGCAACGATCTCCACCCGCCGCTCCGGCCCGCCGGTCGAGCCGAAGGACAGATCGGTGGGAAACCGCACCTCGTGAAAACTCATGAATCCTCCTCCCGGGCGCTCACAGGTTGCGCTGCCCGGCGCGCAGGGCGCGGCTGAAGCTGGCCGCGATCTGCGACCGCGACCGGCGGAAGCCCTCGACATCGGGCGTGGTGATGTTCATCGTCACCTGCACCGCACCGCCACCGGCGCCGCGCACGCCCAGCTTGCCGTCGGCGCCGCGCGCCAGCGGCATGATCGCCTCCGGCCCCGCCTCGCCCATCAGCCCCGCACCGCCGCGCATCGGGAACATGGTCGGGCCGTCCACCACCCCGCCACTGGCAAAGGCGCGCACGCGCCCGGCGCTGAACGCGGCGCCATCGGCGAACAGCGATCCGCCGAACAAACCGCCGAACAGCGAATCGACCCCCTTGCCGACCGCGTTCTGCAACGGCCGGATGGCGCTGGAGAAGGCCGTGTTGGCCAGGCTCCGCCCGACATTGCGCAGCACGTCCGAGACCTTCTCGCCATCGAACAGCACGCCCTCGAAGGCCGAGCGCAGGCTCGAGCCCAGCGAGCGCGAAAGACTGCTCGATTCACGCTCGGTCCCGCGCAACGCGGTCTGAACCCGTTCCAGCTCGGCGCGGAAGGCCATGGACAGGCTTTGCGCCGTTCCGAACTGCGCAGCCAGATCGTCCAGACCCGCATTGTAATCGAGGTTGTTCATTCCTCATGTCCTTGTCTCTTGCCGGCATCGGGAAAGCGGGCCTCCAGCGCCGACAGGCTGGCGCGGGTCATCCGCACCGGTCCGGCATCCTCCAGCCCCGCCATCAGCATGAATTCGGCCGGTGTCAGCGCCCAGAACCGCTCCGGGTCGAGACCCATTCGTCCCAGCCCCAGGCGCAAGAGCCGGCCCCAGGCGATCCGCTCATCCGCGCCGGCCATCATCGGGTACCGAGAATGTCACCCGCAGCAGCTCAGCCGCGGCGCGCACCGCCCCGACCGGCCCGCCGCCGATCTCCATGCCGGCCAGCGCATCTTCATCCACCGCCTCGCCGCCGCCGCGCAGCCCGGCCGCGATCACGCTGACCACGTCGCGGGCGCGGATCTGACCGGTCTCGAAGCGCTCCACCAGCGCCAGGATCGAGCCGCAATCCAGCCGTTCCTCCAGCTCGCACAACGCAGCCAGCGTCAGCCGCATCACGCGCTCGCGGCCATCGAGAACAATGCCGACCTCGCCACGAAACGGGTTGGGCATCAGATCGCCGTGAAGTTCAGCGCGCCGCCCGACGCCAGCGACAGCTCGTAGCTCGCCTCGCCGTCATGGGTGCCCGAATATTCCAGCGCCGTGATCTGGAACGGCCCGTCGATGATGCCGAAATCGGGGATCACCACCTGGAAATTCGGGATTTCGCCGTTGAAGAAGGCAGTGCGCGCCCGCGCGTCGCTCGCCGCATCCTTGAACACGCCCGAACCCGACACCGCGGCCGAACGCACGCTGCCCCCGGCCAGCAGCTCGCGCCACTGGCCCTGGCTTTCCACCGTGGTCACATCCAGCGGCTGGGCGTTGAAGCTGATCCTGGTCGCACGAAGCCCGGCGATGGTCTGGAAGTTGCCCAGACCGTCGATGTCGATCTTGAGCAGAAGATCCTTGCCCTTCTGAGCAGTCATTGTCGTTCCTCTCCGATGAGTGAATTGGGCGCGCGCCGGCGCGACCTCAGCTGTCCTCGATCACGGCGCGAAAGCGCAGGACGATGCGCCGGCGCACCGGCGGCCGGCCGCGCTGGGCCTGCGCCTGCAGGAATCGCAGCCCGATCAGCTTGCCGCGCGACAGGCTCAGCGGCGCGTCGATCAGCGCATCGCAAATGGCCCCGGCAATCGCCTTGGCCCGCGCATAGCCCTGCCGGCCCGAATGCACCGCCACTGCAAAGTCGAAGCTGGCGCCATGATCGGTCGCGGTGTCGAAGGCACGCGCCACCTCCTCGCCCAGCGTGACATAGTCCTCCAGCGGATCACTGGCCTGCACCGCATGCGGGGCAGCGTCATAGATCCGGCCGCCGACCAGCCCGCTCAGCGTGGGATCCGCACTCAACCGGGCAAAGACCGCCTCCTGCAGCGGCCAGGAAAGTGCATAGGTCATTCGCCCGCCCCCTCCTCGCACCAGCAGACCAGAAAGAAGCCCTCGGGATCGAGCTCGCTGACCGCCCTGATTCCGAAGATTCGCGTGCCTTCGCGAAAGCGCTGCTGTGCCGCGGGCCTGCGGGGCGAGCCCTCCGGCGCGCCGCGCACCACGATGCGATGGCTGATGCGCGTGCGCTCGCGCCCGCCGGCCAGCACCTCGCCGCCCGATACAGACTTGACCTCGGCCCACAGCGCGCCCAGCGCCTGCCAGCTGCGGTCCTCGCCGCCGCCGGTATCGGCCACCGCCACCGGCTCTTCCAGTGTCAGCAGCCTCGTCAGTCTCGGCCTCACCATGGCACCACCTCAGAGCCGGATCGGGCGATAGGGATCGAGCAGCGCCTGCACGCCGAACGGCATGGCGCCCTCGCGCCCCTCGTCGGCGCTGCGGTTCTCGTAGTAATTCGCCGCCAGCAGCAGGATCGCCTGGCGCAAATCGGCGGGAATGTCGCTCCAGTTCGGACCATAACCGGCCGTGAAGACGATCTCGGCCCGACCCATTTCCGGTATCGCCGGCAGATCGCGCGACCAGGTCCCCACCACCGCCGGGCGCTGGCCGTCCGGCACCAGAATCCACTCGCTGGGATCGGGCACCGTCATCACGCCCTGATCGTCGAACAGCTGCAGGCTCTCGATCTGGCTCACCGGGGCCACCGGCAGAACCTGGGATTTCTCGTCACGCCAGCGCGTGACCGTCCAGGAGAACCGCCGTGCGATCGTCGCCTTGCCGATCCGGGCCTCGATGGCGGCCATCGCCGTGGTCAGATAGAGATCCAGCAGCGCGTCCTGCGAGCCGTCATCGGCAAAGCCGCTGCCAAGCCGCAGCTGGTCTGCAAGTTCCCGAACCGGGGTGTTCCCCAGAACGGGCGGGTCGAGCTCAATCAGCATCATCCGGGATCAACTCCATGTGGTGCGGCAGGTGGGCAGCGAGACGAGCCGGCTGCCGGCCGGTTGGACCGGTCCGGCGACCGGCGCTCGCTTTTCTGGACCAGGGTGCGCCCCCGCGCCGTTGGGCGCGTGGGGACAGAGCATGCTGGCTGGCACGGGGGCGCGAACGGCCTGGTTAGGCTGGCCGTATTCGGATTTCCGTCCGGCGAGACTTCGCCGTCAGGAAATCGCGAATTTCAGAAGCTTGATGGCCGAGAAATCGGTCACATCGCCGCCAATGCGCTTGGTGGCATAGAACAGCACGTTCGGCTTGGCCGAGAACGGATCGCGCAGGATGCGCAGATCGGGGCGCTCGGCAACCGTGTAGCCGGCCGCGAAATCGCCGAAGGCGATCGCATAGGCGTCGACGGCGATGTCGGGCATGTCCTCCGAGATCAGCACCGGATAGCCCATCAGCCGCGCCGGCTCGCCGGCGGCCAGACCGTCGGCCCACAGGAAGCGACCATCGGCATCCTTCATCTTGCGCACCGCGCCCGCGGTCTTGGAATTCATCACGAAGTTCGCGCGCGACCGGTAGCGGGCGCCCAGCGCATAGACCAGATCGACGATGGCATCGGCCGGCTCGGTGGACTTGAAGTCGCCGGCATTGCCGGTGGCGATGTAGCCAAGCGAACCCCAGGCCCAGGTCCCGTCAGCCACCGCGGGGTGGTTGAGGAAACCGCGCGGCTTGTTCACGCCGTCGCCGTTGACGAAGGCCGCGCCCTCGGCACGGGCGAACTTGTCGGCGATGCGCTCGGCCAGCCAGCTCTCCACGTCGAAGGCGCTGTCATCGAGCAGACGCTGCGAGGCCTTGGGCATGGCCGACAGCTCGTGCAGGGCGATCGAGATGCGGTCGAGCTGCGGGCTGGCGGTCTCGGTGGTCGGGGTGGTCTCGTCGGCCCAGCCGGCGCCGATATCGGTCTGGTCGACCAGCACGTCATAGGCCGAGGCCTCGACCGTGACCACGGTCGCGATCGCGCGCAGCGAGGACGCGCCCCTCAGCACGCCATTGATCTTCTCGGCAGTCTGGGGATCGACCAGAAAGCCGCCATCGGCCGCCACCGCGGTCGACATGGCCTTCTCGTCGAGCTGCAGATGCCGCAGGGCATCATCGTCGCCACTGCGAAGATAGGCGGCAAAGGCCTTGCGATGCGGGGGCTCCTGCTCGGCGGCAGTGGCAAGCGCCGGGCGATCGACGGCAACAGACTTGGCGTGAAGCATGGCGATTTTTTCTTCCTGATCTTTCAGCTTGGATTTGACAGTGGATTGAAAGTTCTTGAGTTCCTTCAGAAATCCGACCATGGCTGTCTTGACCTCCACGGCCGGACCCGTCACCGCCGCCTGGCCGCAGCCAGCGGAACCGGTTTCAGACTGGGTCATCGAAACATCCTTCTGCTGATGACTGGACATGTCCGGCGCAACGTCACGCCAGGTCCTGTCCGGCTTCGGCCAGCGCCTCCGCCAGAGCCTCGGCCAGCACATCCTCACCCTCCGCGGACGCGGTGCTGGCCCGGGCTTCGGGAAGCATCGGAAACGTCACGAGCGATACCTCCCAAAGATCGATTTCGTGCAGCACGCGGCCGGTATCGCCGCGCGTCGCGCGGATGGTGCGATAGCCGATCGACAGACCGTCGATCGCGCCGGCACGCAGAAGCGCCAGCGCCTCGGCGCCGCGACGGACCTCGGTCAGCAGCCGACCGCGCACGAACAGCCCATGCGCGTCCTCGCGCACCTCGTCCCAGATGCCGATCGGCTGCGCAGGATCGTGCTGCCACAGCATCTTCACCCTGCGCCCCGAGGAGGCGAGCCGCGCCAGGCTGCCGGCATAGGCCTTGCGCCGTACCACGTCTCCACCCTGATCGGGCACGTCGAATACCGAGGCATAGCCGGCGATTTCCGCCTCTCCTGCAAGGCCAAGGCCGTTTCCGAAGCTCTGGAACTTGGTCTCCAAAGCGCTGGCAATACTGTCTTTCATGAATTGATCCTCAAGATCGGCCCGGCGGACGGTCGGCCGGAATGCGTGCCGGCAGACGCGCCTCTGCAGCCGGGCCGCGCGACCGACAGGCATGTGCAACTGATACGCAGGGGGCCGGGGCAGGCCCCTCCTGCCGTCACGACGGGGGCTTGGTCAGAATGCCATAGATGATCTGCGAGATCATCGCCGTGGCCACGCCGTAGACCAGCATCCAGAAGCGCCGCTCCAGCCGGTCCAGTGCGGTCTCGATGCCGCGCAGGCGACGCTCCAGCGCCGCCCACCGCTCGGCCGTGACCTGTTCATGGGTCTCGATGCGCGCATGCGCCGAATCGAACGGCTCGTAGAGGAACCGCGACCCGGTCCGAATGGGACGATCGCTCATTCCGTACGATCCCTCCGCGCCAGGCCGAGCAGTTCGCGCTTCTCCTCGTCGGTCAGGAAATCGGCCGCCGCCACCCGGCGCCACAGCGCCTCGCGCTCGATGGCCAGTGCCGGGATCGCGTCGAGCTCCGGAGCAACAGTCAGCGTCTCGCCCCAGAAGCCCGGCAGCCAGGCCGACAGCGCCGCAACCGTCCGGTTGACCAGCGGCAGAACCGTCAGGCGATAGAAGGCCCGGTTGGCCTCCTGATAGTTGGAATAGGTGTTGTCGCCCGGAAGTCCCAGCAGCATCGGCGGCACCCCGAAGGCGAGCGCAATATCGCGCGCAGCCGCCTCCTTGGTCTTGTGAAACTCCATGTCCGAAGGCGAGAATCCCATCGGCTTCCAGTCGAGCCCGCCCTCCAGCAGCATCGGCCGCCCGGCATTGCGCGCACCCTGATGGTTGCTCTCGATCTCCTCGACCAGCCGCGCATACTGCTCGGGCCGCAGGTTGCCCATCCCGTCCGAGCCCTTGTAGACGATGGCGCCAGAGGGACGGGCCGCGTTGTCGAGCAGCGATTTCGACCAGCGGCTGGCGGCATTGTGCACGTCGATCGCCGTGCCGGCAGCCTCGATCGGCGACATACCGTAATGATCGTTCTGCGGATGAAACGACTTCAGATGCAGGATCGGCGGATGCTCGACGGTCATGTCGAAACGTACCTTGCGCGCACCAACCGCATATTCATAGGCGACCGGCCAGCCATCGGCGCCGGGTACCACGCGCATCCGGTCCGAACGCAGCACATGCAGCTCGCGCGGCGCGCCCTCGATGCTCTGCCCGGCTGCTTCCAGATAGCCGTCGCCGCTCAGCAGCAGCTGGCCGAAGAAGCTTTCCAGCAGCGACGGGCCCGACTGCGCCGGGTTGGGCCGCGACAGCAGCGTCAGCAGCGGATGCTCGTCAAGCCGCGACCGGCCGTCGCTCAGCCGCAGCGGCACTGCCGCCGCCGCCTCGGCAATCATCTTCACGCAGCGAAACCCGATCGGGTTGCCCATGAAGCCGCTGCGGGTCAGCGACGCGGTGTCCTTGGGTGTCCATGCGGGGCGACCCGCGGACTGGAACGCGATCACCGGTCCGGCCGCCGATGCCTTTTCCTCGCGCGGCGCAGATGCGGCGCGCTGAAACAGTTTCAATACCATGTGCTGATCTCTCCCGGACCGTGTCGAGTCCCTTGCTGCGCCCGCTGAAGGCGCGCGCAGATGGCAGATGTGTTCAGGTTCCCCGTTCAGAGGACGCGGATCGAGGGTGCCGCCTGCAGGTTCCGCCGGTCGATCATCAGATCGCTCAGCGCCCAGACCAGCGCGTCCACCCGGTCGGGGCTGCCCCTGCCGGCATACCCGCTGCGGGTGACGGCGCACATTTGATGTTCCAGTTCGGGCATCTCGCCGGCATGATGCACGCGCCCCTGCTCGTAGAGCGCGGCGACCGGCTCGGCCCGCGTCACCTTTCCGCGCGTGGCCCGCACCGGGCGATAGCTGACCGCCGGATCGATCTGACGCAGCACCGTCTCGACCAGATCGCCGCCCTGATTGACCTCGGCGACCAGCCGGTCGGCCTTCCAGCGCCGCGCGGCGGCAAGTGCGGCTTCCGCCCAGCCGCGCGGGCTGGCCGATTCGACGGTGGCGTCCTCCAGAACCCAGGCCTCCCAGCCGCGCGGATCATCGGTCATCCGGACCCCGGCGACGATGATGCCGCAGGCGTCGGAGCCCGCACCGCCGGTGACCGGCGGGTCGATCGCGACGACCACCCGGTCGAGCTCCGGCGCCGGCTTGCGGCAGGCATCGATCCCCTCGGGCCTCCACAGCGCGCCGGGCAGGCTTTCCAGCAGCTGCCCCTCGATTTCCTGCCGCCCCAGAAACGTCCCGCCATACTCCTCCTCGATCTTGTCGAGGAAGTCGCGCGACAGATAGGCGGCGTTGGCGGTGGTGGGGGCCTGCGTCAGAACCGTGCCCGGCTTGTCGATGATCTCGCGCAGCAATGGCTGTATCCGCGGGCTCGTGGTGACAATGGCCCGCGGCCTGTCGCCCAGACGCAATGCGAACTGCAGCATGTCCCAGGCCTCGCGGGCCTTCTTCCACTTGGCGAGCTCGTCGCACCAGGCGCAGTCGAATTGCGGGCCGCGCAGGCTTTCGGGATCGGAGGCGCTGAACAGCGCGGCTTCCGCCCCGTTCGGCCAGACCAGCCGCTTGCGGCTGGCCTGCCATTGCGGCCTGCGGTCGGGTGGCGAGCAGGCCAGAATGCCGGATTCCCCGAACACCATGACCTCGCGCGCCTGATCGATCGTCTCGCCGACCAGCGCGACCCGGCGGCAACGCCCCGGATCGTGGGGCCGCGCGCCTTCGACCTGGGCCCGGACCCACTCGGCGCCCGCCCTCGTCTTGCCCGCACCCCGGCCACCCAGAATCACCCAGGTCAGCCACTCGCCATCGGGCGGCAGCTGATGACCGGCATGGGCCCAGAACTCGAACATCCATGGCAGGGCAAGAACCGCATTGGCGCTCAGCCCGGACAGAAACGCGTCAACCTCCTCCGGCGTCGCGCAGGACAGCAATCCGCCCAAGGATTTCTCGTCGGGCGGCGTCGAGGTCGAGCTCCGACGAACCGCCACCGCGCTCTTCGTTTCTGCGTTTTTCAATGTCAGACTCAATTGCAATCAGCGTTTGAAGCGCTTTTTGATAGGATTGAAGAATGCTGTGATGCGTTTTCAGATCGAAATCGGTATCAAGCGGTATTTCCTGTTGCACGAGAGAACGGTGCAGCGCCTGTGCCAGCATCCGGCACAGAGCCTGGGCGCTCTCGAGCACCGGAGATGCCGGAACCGGCGAGGACTGCCTGTCTTCTTGGTTTGGCATGGGATCAGGAGTACTCCAGACACGAAAAACCCCGCCCCCAAAACCTCGGGTGGCGGGGCCTAAGCCCAACTATCCCAGCATGCCGGGATCCCTACCATCAAGCGCGCGCAATGTCAAGCGAAAACTGCAGACGGCGACGTCTCCGCTCAGTTCTGCTCCTCTGCCCGGGCGCGCTCTTCTTTTATCTGATCCCACCGCGCCTTATTGCGCTTGTGCTCCTCAAGGGTGGTCGCAAAGGCGTGTCCGCCGGTTCCGTCGGCGACGAAGTACAGGTAGTCCGTCTCGGCCGGATGCAGCACAGCCATGATTGAATCCTGTCCAGGATTGGCAATCGGTGTCGGCGGCAGCCCCGGAATGCGATAGGTATTGTAGGCCGTCTTCCGGCGCAGATCCGCCCTGGTCAGATCCCGCCCAAGATCGTCTTTCCCAAGCGTCAGCCCGTAGATCACCGTTGGATCCGTCTCCAGCCGCATCTTCCTGCGCAGACGGTTGATGAAGACCGAGGCGACGACGGGCCGCTCGGCGGCGACCCCGGTTTCCTTCTCGACGATCGAAGCCAGGATCAGCGCCTCCTTGGGCGTCTTCAGCGGCAGATCCGGTGCGCGCTCCTCCCAGGCCCTGGCCAGAATGCGCGCCTGCGCATCGGCCATCCGCTTCAGCAACGCCGCCCGCTCGCTGCCGCGGTGAAACTCGTAGGTATCGGGGGCGAGCGAGCCTTCGGCCGGAATCTCCTTCACCTCGCCCTTGAACTGCTCGATGATCTTGAGGCCGTTGACGATCTGATACGATGTCCATCCCTCGGGAATCGTCACCCGATAGACGATCGAGGATTTGGAAGCCTCCACCGCCGCAAGTCGCTCGGCACCGGAAAGCTGCGCGTCCTTGCTGGCCGGATCGGCAAGAAGATCGGCAATCTTGACGCTCAGGCCGCTCTTGCGCAGCCCGAAGGTGACACGGTAGCGCGCATCGGCTCCGCCTTCGGCCAGTTGCTGCGCGGCCTCACGCATCGAGACTCCGGGAGCGAATTTGTAGACGCCGAATTTCAGCTTGTCGGTCAGGCCCAGATATCGCACCCCGATGCGAAACAGCGATGCGGAGCTGACAGCGCCGGCCTGCTTCAGCCGTTCGGCAATGCCGTCTAGCCGCGTCCCGCGCGGGATCTCGACGATGACCTCCTTCTCCAGCGGTCCCGGCCCGTTGAAGCTGGTCACGCTCCAGCCGATGAGACCGGCCAGCACGATCAATGCCACGATCAGCAGGTTCAGCCCTTGCGCGGCGAGGTGCCGGACCATCGGGTCAGCCTTCGTCCCGCCCCAGGATCAGCGAGGCATTGGTGCCGCCGAACCCGAACGAATTCGACAGCGCGATCCGGATGTCCCGGTGCACGGCCTGCTTCGGCGCCAGATCGACCGGCGTGTCGACCGACGGATTGTCGAGATTCAGCGTCGGCGGCGCCACCCCGTCCCGGATCGCGAGGATCGAGAAGATCGCCTCCACCGCGCCGGCAGCACCGAGCAGGTGACCGATGGCCGATTTGGTCGAGGACATGGTCACCGATGCCGCATGATCGCCGAGCAGACGCTCGACGGCGTGCAGTTCGATCTCGTCCCCTGCAGGAGTCGAGGTTCCGTGGGCATTGATGTAGTCGATGCGCTCGGGGCCGATACCCGCATCGCCAAGCGCCGCCGCCATCGCCCGATAGGCGCCATCGCCGTCCGGCGCAGGCGAGGTGATGTGATAGGCATCGCCCGACATCCCGTAGCCCAGCACCTCGGCATGGATGCGCGCGCCGCGGGCCAGCGCATGCTCGCGCTCCTCCAGCACCAGAATTCCCGCTCCCTCGCCCATCACGAATCCGTCGCGGTCGCGGTCCCACGGCCGGCTGGCGCGCTCGGGCGTGTCGTTGAATCCGGTCGACAGCGCCTTGCAGGCGGCGAATCCAGCCACCCCCAGCTCGCAGATCGGGCTTTCCGCGCCGCCCGCAAGCATCACATCGGCATCTCCGCGCGCGATCAGCCTTGCCGCGTCGCCGATCGCGTGGGCACCGGTCGAACAGGCGGTGACCACGGCATGGTTCGGCCCCTTGAAGCCGTAACGGATCGAGACCTGGCCGGAACACAGGTTGATCAGCGCGCCGGGAACGAAGAATGGCGAGATGCGCCGCGGCCCGCGATCGCGCAGGATCAGGGTGGTCTCTGCGATGCTCTCCAGCCCGCCGATGCCAGACCCGATCATCACGCCGGTCCTGAGCCTGTCCGCCTCGTCCTCCGGCATCCAGCCGGCGTCCTGCACCGCCTGGGTGGCGGCAACCATTGCATAGACGATGAACCGGTCCATCTTGCGCCGGTCCTTCGACGACACCCAGTCATCGGGATTGAAGCTGCCGTCCGAGCCATCGCCCAGCGGGATCTCGCAGGCGATGTCGCAGGCCAGATGGCTGGCATCGAAGCTCCTGATCTTCCTGGCCGCCGACTGGCCGCTCACCAGGCGCGACCAGCTTTCCTCCACCCCGCAGGCCAAGGGGCTGACCATTCCAAGACCGGTGACGACAACCCGTCGCATCGATGTTCCCCTGCGCGTTCCAGACCCGGGTTTCTAGCCCAGCCTGCCCGGCTGCGGCAAGTCGGAGGGATCGTCATGATGTCCGACCCCCAAAGGCGACGGGGCATCCGGACGCCTCCGGATGCCCCGAACCGGTAACTCGTGAAAAAGCGATCAGACCTTGCTGGAAATGTAGCGCACCGCGTCGCCGACCGTCTGGATGGTCTCGGCCGCATCGTCCGGGATCTCGATGCCGAACTCTTCCTCAAAGGCCATGACCAGTTCCACTGTATCCAGCGAATCCGCGCCAAGGTCGTCGATGAAGGATGCGGTGTCGGTCACCTTGTCTTCCTCCACGCTGAGGTGGTCGATGACGATCTTCTTCACGCGGTCGGCGATGTCGCTCATGTTTTTTCCTCGCAGCTGTGTTCTGGCAATGCCGATACCTGGCAGTGTGCATCGGCTCAAGAAGACGCGATCGCTGGCTCAAGCCCCTCTGAACAACGGCCTCCGCTCCTGCTCAGGGCGCGCTATAGCATACTCGCCTGCGGGTGCAAATGGAGATTGCCCGCCCCCCGCGGGCGGTTCAGATCATCGCCATCCCGCCATTCGCATGCAGCGTATGACCGGTGATGTAGGAGGCTTCGGGACTGGCCAGGAACGCCACGCAGGCGGCGATTTCATCAGCATTTCCCATCCTTCCCATCGGGATCGCGCCAAGAAGCTTCTGCTTCTGTTCCTCCTTCAACGCCTCGGTCATCGCCGTGGCGATGAAACCGGGCGCGACGCAGTTGACGGTGATGTTGCGGCTGGCGACCTCGGCCGCGAGGCTCTTGCTCATGCCGACCAGCCCCGCCTTCGCCGCGGCATAGTTGCCCTGCCCGGGATTGCCGGTCACCCCCACGATCGAGGTGATCGAGATGATCCGGCCCCAGCGCGCCTTCATCATGCCGCGCAGCACCGCCCGGCTCAGCCGCATGGCCGCGCCCAGATTGACCGCCAGAACGCTTTCCCACTCCTCGTCGGACATGCGCATGAAGATGTTGTCGCGGGTGATGCCGGCATTGTTGACCAGAATGTCGACGCGGCCCATCGCTGCCGCGGCGCGGGCGGGCAGTTCGGAGACCGCCGCCATGTCCGACAGGTCGCAGGGCACGGCATGGGCGCGCGCGCCCAGCTCCCCGCACAAATCGGCCAGTGCCGCCTCGCGGGTCCCCGAAAGCGCCACCGTCGCGCCCTGCCCGTGCAGCGCGCGGGCAATCGCCCCGCCGATGCCGCCGGTCGCTCCGGTGATCAGCGCGGTCTTTCCCGTCAGGTCGAACATCTCAGGCCCCTCCCAGCGCGCTCGCGGTCCGCTCCAGCGCCGCCAGCGATTCCGTCGTGTGACACTCGATGGAACGGTCGATGCGGCGAATCATCCCCGACAGTGCCTTGCCGGCGCCGATCTCCACCGCCCGGCGCACGCCCTGCGCGGCCATCCAGCCCACGCTCTCGCGCCAGCGCACCACCGAGGTGACCTGTTCCACCAGCAGATCCCGGATCATCTCGGGATCGCTGACCGCCTCGGCGCGGACATTGGCCACCACAGGCACTTCGGGGGCGCGGATCGTGGTCTCGGCCAGCGCCGCGCGCATCGCATCGGCGGCGGGCTGCATCAGGGCACAGTGAAACGGCGCGCTGACCGGCAGCATCACCGCCCGCTTGGCGCCACGAGCACGGGCGATCTCGACCGCACGCTCCACCGCCGCCCGGTGGCCAGACACCACCACCTGTGCCGGATCGTTGTCGTTGGCCGCCTGGCAGACCGCGCCCCCGGCCGCCTCCTCGGCCACGGAACGAGCAGTCTCGAAATCGAGGCCCAGCAGCGCCGCCATCGCGCCGACCCCCTCCGGCACCGCCTCCTGCATCGCCCGCCCGCGCAGGCGCAACAGCCGTGCGGTATCGCCAATGCTCAGCGCGCCGGCGGCGCAAAGCGCGCTGTACTCGCCCAGCGAATGGCCGGCCACGCAGTCCGGGCCGATCCCGGGCAGCCGCTCCTGCAGGGCGCGCAGGGTCGCGATCGAGGTCGCCATCAGCGCCGGCTGGGCATTCTCGGTCCGGGTCAGATCGGCGATGTCGCCCGACCAGATCAGGTCCGAAAGCTTCTCGCCCAGCGCCGCATCGACCTCCTCGAACACCGCCGCCGCGGCCGGCGAGGCGCTGGCGATCTCGCGGCCCATGCCGATCATCTGTGCGCCCTGGCCCGGAAAAACGAATGCCAGCTCCATCGACGGTCCTCCCTCGCGGCCCAGACACGCCCTTTAGAGCGCAGCGGTCCCGGCCGCAACGCCCTTGCAATCCTGCCGCCCTTCCGGCATAGACCCGCCGTTCCCCGCTACTGCAATCGTGCCGCCTCTCTCCTGCGGGCCTTCGGGGACGGGCCGACCGCAGGACGAAGCGCACCGGACAGTAAGGATCGCCATGCCGCTCTACGAGCATGTATTCATCGCGCGACAGGACATCTCCAACGCGCAGGCCGAGGGACTGGTCGAACATCTCTCCCAGATCATCACCGACAATGGCGGCAGCGTCGTCGGCACCGAATACTGGGGGCTGAAGACCCTCGCCTACCGCATCAACAAGAACCGCAAGGGACATTACGGATTCCTGCGCACCGACGCACCGGCCGCCGCCGTGCAGGAGATGGAGCGTCTGGCCAGGCTGCATGACGACATCATGCGCGTGCTCACCGTGCGGGTCGATGCGCATGAAGAGGGCCCCTCCGTAGTCATGCAGGCCCGTTCCTCGCGCGATGATCGCCGTGACCGCCGCCGCGACGACCGGCCTCGCCGCGACGAGGGCGAAAAGCCCAGGCCCGCGACCGCCGGCTGAGAAGGAGATCGCCGAACATGTCCCGCAGACCGTTTTTCCGCCGCCGCAAGTCCTGCCCATTCTCCGGCGCCAATGCGCCCCGGATCGACTACAAGGACGTCAAGCTGCTGCAGCGCTTCATCTCCGAACGCGGCAAGATCGTGCCCTCGCGCATCACCGCTGTCTCGTCGAAGAAGCAGCGCGAGCTGGCCACCGCCATCAAGCGCGCGCGCTTTCTCGCGCTTCTTCCCTACACCGTGCGCTAGGGGGATCCGGGGATGGAACTCATTCTTCTCGAACGCATCGCCAAGCTCGGACAGATGGGCGACGTCGTCCAGGTCAGGGATGGCTATGCCCGCAACTACCTGCTGCCGCAGGGCAAGGCGCTGCGGGCGACTAGGGAGAATATCGCCCGCTTCGAATCCCAGCGTGCGCAACTTGAGGCGCGCAATCTCGAAACCCGCAAGGAGGCCGAGGCCGCGGCCGAGAGGCTGAACGGTCAGAGCTTCGTGATCATCCGCTCGGCCGCCGAATCGGGCGCGCTCTACGGATCGGTCAATGCCCGCGACGTGGCCGAGGCAGCCGGGGAGGCCGGATTCAGCGTCGAGCGCCGGCAGGTACTGATCGAGCGACCGATCAAGGAACTCGGGCTGCACGAGGTCCTCATCCAGCTGCACCCGGAGGTGACCGCCTCGGTTACCGTCAACGTCGCCCGCTCGCCCGAGGAAGCCGAACTGCAGGCCTCCGGCCAGACCATCCAGGACATGCGCGCGGAGGCCGAGGAAGCGGCCGAATTCGAGATCTCGGAGCTTTTCGACGACCTCGGCGGTGCAGGGCGCGACGAGGAGGATTCCGGCCCCATCGTCGATACCGACAGTCAGGCCGAGGAGCAGCCGCGCTTCTGATCCTTTCCGATCCGGACCGGACCGGGCCGCGCGGCATGATTCCGCCCGCGGCCCGCTTCTTTTCGATTATCCCCCTTCTTCACATGCTGGGCATAACCGGTTTGCAGTGTATGGCAGGGGATGAGGAACGATTCGCATGGCTGACGGATCCCAACCCGAACCCGCACCGGTGCCGCCGCACAACATCGAGGCGGAGCAGGCGCTGCTCGGCGCGTTGCTCAACAACAACGACGTCCATTTCGACATCTCCACCTTCCTGCAGAGCCGACACTTCTTCGACCCCGTCCACGGCCGCATCTTCGACTGCATCTCCCAGCGCGTGAACAGCAATGCGCTGGCCGATTACACCACGGTCGCCACCTTCCTCGCCGACGATCCCGGGTTGCAGGAGCTTGGCGGCCCGGCCTATCTCGCGCGTCTTGCCGGTGCGGCGATATCGGTCTTTGCCGCCGGCGACTATGCCCGGCTGATCTACGATCTTGCCCAGCGACGCGAACTGATCCGGATCGGCGAGGAGATCGCCGGTCGCGCCGCGCGCATCAGCGTCGACGACGAACCGGCCCGCCAGATCACCGATGCCGAGCAGAAGCTCTATTCGATTGCCGAGACCGGCAGCGTCCGCGGCGGCTTTCAGAGCTTCGGCCGCGCGCTGAAGACCGCGATGGACATCGCCGTGCTCGCCTATCAGCGCGACGGCGGGCTGGCCGGCATGTCGACCGGCCTGATCGATCTCGACCGCAAGCTCGGCGGGCTCCACCCCTCAGACCTGCTGATCCTTGCCGGCCGGCCATCGATGGGCAAGACTTCGCTCGCGACCAACATCGCCTTCAACATCGCCAAGCGGCACGCGACCGGCGAGGGCAGCGACGGCGGCGCGCAAACCGTCAACGGCGGCGTGGTCGGGTTCTATTCGCTGGAGATGTCGGCCGAGCAACTCGCCGCCCGCATCATCTCCGAACAGGCCGAGATCCCCTCCGAGCAGATCCGCCGGGGCGAGCTGACCGAGGAGGAATTCCGCCGCCTCGTCGATGTCGCCTCGCAGCTGCACCAGATGCCGCTCTATATCGACGACACACCGGCTCTTTCGGTCGCGGCACTCGCTGCCCGGGCGCGGCGGCTCAAGCGGACCTCGGGGCTCGACGTGCTCTTCATCGATTACCTGCAGCTCGTGCGCCCGGCCTCGGCCAAGGAAAACCGGGTCAACGAGGTCTCCGAAGTGACCCAGGGCCTCAAGGCCATCGCCAAGGAACTCAACATCCCCGTCGTCGCCTGCGCCCAGCTCTCCCGCCAGGTCGAGGCGCGCGAGGACAAGCGGCCACAGCTTTCCGATCTGCGTGAATCAGGCTCCATCGAGCAGGATGCCGATGTCGTGATGTTCGTGTATCGGGAGGAATACTACAAGGAACGAGAAAAGCCTTCCGAACACGACACCGACAAGATGCTGGCCTGGCAGGAGGCCATGGACAAGGTCCACAACCGTGCCGAGGTGATCATCGGCAAGCAGCGCCACGGGCCGATCGGAACGGTGGACCTCTCCTTCGAGGGGAGGTTCACCCGTTTCGGCAATCTCGTCCGCCCGCACCAGCAGGGCTTCATGCCCTGACACCAGCCGCCCCGATCACTGACAGCTGCCCGGCTTCGTGCCGTGGGCGAGGTGATGGTGTCGGGGTCGTTGGCGCGGACGATCCCAACGGCCCTTGCAGGTGATCGCACGGCAGGCGCCGGGTGCGTTCCGCCGAGCTGAAGGCGAATGCGCCGTACGGCCAGGCGAACATCCTCGCCCATGTGTAATGATTGGAATACCCCTGCAATTCATGGATGCAGGCGGATGCTCGAATAACACAAGGCTTTGCAGGGATCATGGTTGCGCGCGCGTAAAGTAATTA